>CAMLPN010000001.1 GCA_946481965.1 uncultured Neisseriaceae bacterium
AAAAGAAAGGAAAATTAGAAACAGAAGAAAAAAACATGTTATCTATTAGTAAACAGCGCACCCAGTGTTTAGATGATATTTTAGACGATTTAAGTCAAAATTTTGAAAAATCAGTTGATAAGAAATTCATTATAGATAAATGTTATTAATAAAAAAATCAAAAATGATTTAATTAAAGGCTATTAACTTGTTGAACTAGATATATTGCTTTCTAATTTATTACCTGTTTGAAACGTATTATTTCCATAGGGGTCAAATATCTCATAGTTATGTAACGATTATTGATTATGATAAATACATGGTTATTTGATTAAACAAATAGAAAAAATAAATGATATTGTGATATTTTAATTATTTATTATGACGAATATCATTTATCGAGTGGTAGTGCTTTGTATCCTATACTCTAAACTAGTCTCTGAGGAGTAGTATTGAGCACCATCTTATTACAAAGCTACAACAAGCGTTAGGTATTTATACTGCATGTCATTGACGTAAAGAAGATTTGAGATAAATTAATCGCAAATTAATTAAGCATTACTGAATTCTGCTTACTATTTTGTTTTATTCGGATTTGTTTTGCTGACAGTTTATCTGAAAAGCGCGTTCAAACATTAGAACTGGCTGGAGTTAAACTAGAAATGACGGAATTTCAATTTATACAATTTTTTAAAAATAAATACTATTTTGTTGATACTGATATATCTATTGAAGAGCAATAAATTTTGTCACCACCATCAAAACATGAGGAAGAATCTTTAATCGTCGGCACGATCAGAACTTACGAATTAATCGTTATATTGGAAGAGGATATCATGCATGATTTTTTCAAATGGTTGTTTCGGTTTGCGCAATTAATACTCCATAATAGTAAAACGGATAAACGTGTGTTTGAAGCATTAGTCAAACAATATAATAATATAATAAAGATGCAATTACAAACATTGTTGGTGACAAAGTATGGCAATATACCGCGGATGAAATGAATCAAAATACCTTATCATTATTATTGCTATTGGAAAATACACTCGCAATAGGAATGGTTTTGCTTATTATCGCAAACTCAAATAAAAGAGCCTGTTTTTTAACCATTATTATGCTTCATTTTTGCAAGTAAGGTATTTTAGTTTTGATTTTTTTAAATACATCAAGATAAAAAGTTGCAGAAATAATGTATACCCTCAGTTTTAGTATGACTTGCCCTATATATTATGAAAAGTGACGGGTTTAATTGAGATTTTTATGATGGTTAATAACAACAATTATTTTCAGCTAATTATTACGGACAATGGATTGTGGCATGAAAGATAATCTATGCATTAAAGTAATTCATAGGATTGATTCGTCTGAATTTATTGTACCTTAAAGGCACGATACCCCTCGAAATCTATATCCTATGATGACGGTAATATAAAGTGATAAATTTAATGATTAGCTAATTTATATTTTATTGGAAATGGTCAGCTAATTGTTTCAAAGCTCGCTTAGCTTCAAAAAGAACCAAACCAAGTTTGGCGTCATGAGTAGTTGTAATAGTTAATAGAATAGCTTCTGAAGCCTGAAATAATAACATATATCCTTTATCGGTATGAACAATGGTATTATCCAATGTACCTTTTAAAATTTCTTTAGAAGCACGATTACCTAACGACATAAAAGCAGCCGCCATTGCACCAATCCGGTCTTCATCCATTCCGTTTTGTAATACTGAAACAATTGGCAATCCATCGGTGGAAATTACAGCTGAAGACGTAACATCGGGTGCTCTATTTAATGCTTTTAAAACGTTATTAATATACTCATAATTCATGAAAAATCCTCTGCTATAAAGTATGTTACTTTGTCAATTATAGAGATTGTAAATTATTAATGCAAAAAAGTGTTAATATAATTCAGTTATTACATTCACTTAATATGTTTATAATATAAATGAAATGAGAAATTTTTTCTATCAATTAATTGTTACTATTTGATTGTATTGTATTTTTAATTTTACATATCATCGTATCTAATGTTTGTGTTGAATTTTTGCTGATTATTAAATAATTAAGTATTAATAGAATTATTATAATTATAATAATATTTTATTAGAAAATACTTTAAAAATAAAATTAATTATATTTTATAATGAATAATAAATATCTATATATATTAAATATTATTTAATTAATTGAGTGCTAATTGTATTGTTGTTTTTTAAACAACATTCTCATGTAGCTTATTTAAGCATAGCTGTATGATATTAAATCTGAATCATGCTATGAAATACATACTGGAAAATTGCAGGGTGGGGGAGAATAAAAAATTAGGTGAGTAATATGGTAACTTCATGTAAAATAAATTATATACAAAAAATAATTTTTTTTACTATTATCAATTACAGCTTACCAATAATCTGATCTTTGATCATTTTAATATATTTATATCGAATAATTATTCGCTAGTTGTTATTGAGCTTTTAACCGAATAGAAAATTAAATAAAGAGTAATTAAATGAAAAGAAAAATTGTAATGTGTTTTTTGTTTTTCTCAATTTTAGTCAAAGCAGATAACATCCACGCTAGCTCAATAAAGGTGTTGAATGATGCAGGGAAACAAAGCACAACAGTGGAAGCAGTTGTAAATCGATATTGTGAAGCAGTTGCAGGTAGTAAAGAAGCTTGTCTTAAAGTAAACAGTTTGGTTTTGATAGGGACAATGACTCTTGCTGATAATTCTCAATTTACTAAGGGAAATTTAGAAATTAAATATAAAAAACCAAATAAATATATTCATAAATATAGTAGCAATGGTCAAACCATGATCTCTGGTTTTGATGGGCAAAAATTTTTTTCAAATATATCTGAATCTTCATCGCAAATTGTTCCTGTTATTTTTGGTGAGTTGTATTTGTCTAATGAAAATGCTTTTTTCGATGGAACAGACTTAATAGCTGGCCAGAAAGCTTACAGAGTTGTTAGTGAACTTGGCAATGCAAAAAATGTTATGTTTTTCGATATTGAAAGTGGTTTAAAATTAAGAGAGGAATACGTTGAAAATAATAAAATAATGGGTATCAAAATATTTAGTGATTATAAACTTTTTGATGGTTATTTATTACCAACTACCATCTCGACAGCTGGATCAGGAATGTTTGTTGTGCAAAATATCAAAAGATATAAAATAAATTCAATTATTGATGATTCACAATTTCAGTTGCCCCGAAATAAAACATTTTAAATTAATACTGTCTGTTGATTAATAACGGATTAGTTTATTGAGCCATATTAATGGAGGCTTTATTTAGGTTGTTGGCTGTATAAAGAGATTTTTTATTACAAAAAATGGACACTAAAGCATTGAAGTTAGATGAGCAGTAGATATCATATTTATCAAATACATTATTCCAAGACAATTTTACTGAGATAGAACGTTTCTAATCATTAATCTTTTATTGATTGTTTGTGGTTTTTCATCATGATCAGTAATTCTAAAACATTGGTATATTTCTAACTATGTATTTGTTAATCCTGAATTTAAGCTCAATAAAATATATTTATTATTAAAGGGCAAATTATTATCTTAACCTAAAAATTTATTAGGCATTTATCAGAATTATTTTTTTTTACCTCATTATTTAATCGATTTAATAATTGCATTATCATTTTCTGTTATTTACAAAAAATTCTTGAAATTAATTTGTATATGATTTTTAAAAAATTCTGAAATATTTAGCGTTTTGAGTTATTTGTAGGCATACAATGATATTCGATACTTAAAATTAGTTATTTATTAAGGTAAAAACGGGCTGAAAAATTCATTTTAGCCCGTCTCATTTTAAAGATGTGAATAAATAATAACCCTAAATATCTGCTTCAACTTTATCGCCCTCAGCCTCCATCCATGCTCTTCTGGAAGCTGCTTCTCCTTTGCCCATTAATTTAATGAAAATATCTTTGGTTTCGGCATCATCACTTTCGGGTATTTGTACCTGTAGTAAGCGTCGAGTATCAGGATTCATGGTGGTATCTTTTAGTTGATCAGGGTTCATTTCGCCCAAACCTTTAAAACGACTGATTGAAAAAGCACTTTCTTTTACTTTTTCTAATTTAAGACGTTCCAGAATATTATCTAGTTCCTGATCATCTTGTGCATATAGTTTTCGAGCTGGTTTATTTTTGCCTTGAGCATTGACATCAACTCGATATAGCGGAGGTTGGGCAACAAAAATGTGACCAGCCTCTATAAGCTTAGGAAAATGTTTATAAAATAAAGTTAGCAGAAGTACCTGAATATGAGCACCGTCTACATCAGCATCAGATAAAATAGCTATTTTACCATAACGTAAGCCCGATAAATCTGGATTATCAGTTTTATCATGGGGGTCAACACCAATGGCTACGGAAATATCGTGAATTTCGGCATTGCCAAATAGTTGATCACGATGTATTTCAAAACTATTTAATACTTTACCCCGCAAAGGTAATATAGCTTGGGTATTTTTATCTCGTGCTAATTTTGCAGATCCGCCGGCAGAGTCACCTTCGACCAGAAATAATTCATTGTCACGAATATCTTCACTTTCACAATCAGTTAATTTACCCGGCAGAACAGCTACCCCTGACCCTTTTTTCTTTTCAATTTTTTTGGTAGAGCGCATGCGGATTTGTGCCTGTCGAATGGCTAATTCAGCTATTTTTTTACCAATATCTATATTTTGATTTAACCATAATTCCAGTGGATCTATAGACATGCTAGCGACGAGCTTTAAGGCATCGCGATTGGTCAGTTTATCTTTTGTTTGCCCTTGAAATTGCGGATCCAGTAAGCGAGCTGATAACACAAAGGCTATGCGTGAAAAAACGTCATCAGATTGTAGTTTAACGCCACGGGGCAATAAATTATGATGGTTGATGAAGTTACTTACCGCTTGAAAGACTGCCTGTTTCAATCCTGCTTCATGGGTACCACCAAGTGGGGTAGGTATAAGATTAACATAACTTTCGCTGGGTACATGACCTTCTTCCAGCCATGTGAGCGCGAATGCGGCACCTTCTCCTAAATTAAAATCGGTATCTGTTTGTTTACCGATATAATTTTCGGTCGAAAAAATTGGCGTTGCGGTAACAGAGTCATTCAGTAAATCCAGTAAATAACTTTTTAGCCCATCGGGGTAGAACCATTTTTGGCTCTGCTGCTGATCATCGCCATCAGTGCATTTATTCAGGGTAACACTCACTCCCGGTAATAATACCGCTTTGGCACGCAGAACTCGTTCCAGTTCGGTCAGGTTATAATTAGGACTATCAAAATAGTGTTCGTCAGGCCATACACGTATTTCTGTACCACTGTCTTTGACAGCGCATTTTCCGATAACACTTAACGGTTCAATGACTTCACCACCAGCAAAAGTAATTTGGTGAATCTGACCATCACGTTTTACTGTGACTTCAAGTCGTTTAGAAAGAGCATTAGTGACTGAAACACCAACACCATGTAAGCCACCAGAAAAGGCATAAGCACCACTACCACTTTTTTTGTTAAATTTGCCACCAGCATGCAGCTGTGTAAAAACCAGCTCGACCACCGGAACATGTTCGCTGGGGTGTAATCCTGTCGGTATGCCGCGCCCATTATCCTTGACTGTGACTGAACCGTCTGAATTTAGAGTAATGTCTATATTCTGAGCATACCCACCTAATGCTTCATCCGCTGCATTATCAATTACTTCCTGAATGATGTGGGTAGGGCTATCGGTACGGGTGTACATTCCCGGACGTTCTTTTACTGGAGCCAGTCCTTTTAGAACGGTAACGCTTGATTCATCGTATGTGCTGGATTTACTCATGAGTTTTTTTATAAAAGTTTCAGTCAAAACAATATAAAATAAATTACCGTAAAAAAATTCTTTTTCCGGTAATTTATGTATATTTAAATACAGTATAGGGTGAAGACTACTCGATATTCATATCTGTTTGGATCCAGCCGCTTGTCTCTGATTGCTGTAGTTGGCTAAATTCATTCCAGCTCGGTAGTTTATGAATAAAGCGTGATAATTCCTGTAGTGCTTCCAAATAGACATTACGCTTAAATTCAATTACCTCATCAATCGGAGCCCAGTATTGGTGCCATCGCCAGGCATCAAATTCTGGATGATGAGTTGCACGCAGATGAACATCACTTTCTCGTCCAATCAGACGTAATAAATACCAAATCTGTTTTTGTCCTCGGTAGGACCCTCGCCATTCACGTTTGATCCAATGTGTAGGTACATCGTAGCGTAACCAATCTCGAGTGCGACCTAATATTTTAACATGATGGGGAAGCAAACCAACTTCCTCCATCAGTTCACGATACATGGCCGCTTCGGGACTTTCTCCTGGTTTAATTCCACCCTGAGGGAACTGCCAAGAGTGCTCATGTACGCGTTTGCCCCAAAATACTTCGTTGCGATCGTTTGTGATGATAATCCCGACATTGGGGCGATAACCTTCTCTGTCTAACATGGTAGTTCGCCCAGTAAATAAATCCGATTTTCTCACAAATCAAGATTGGATACCAGAGAGAGGCTGGCTAAGATAGGCACTATAAAAAGAAAAATAGTCAAATGGTAGTAGAGTATTACAGAGCTTTCATATTTAAATACGGATCAATTAAGTGTATTGCTGTTTGCAGCCAATATTGTTAAGTATGATTTCATTGATAAAAAATTTATACAATAAATAAAAGCTGTATTCAAGCTAAGTAGCGAATACAGCTTTATTTAGATTAATTGAGTGAATTATAGAGTAGTCGATCCACTAGTATAAATGGCTCTTCCATAATGATGGACTGAGTTTTTCCCTGTTTCAGGTTGATGAGATTGGTTAAACGCAGGGCGTTTAGCTGCCTGAAAAATCTGTAATCTACGACGATGTTGCATAATTATTTCCTTTCTCTCTTGTCGGTGTTGTTCACCAACTATTGTCATTAAATATATTTTTTATTAGAAGAAATATGACTGACTGAGATTAATCAGTTTGGGTTTTAGTCAATTTCTAAAAAAGAATAAATCTAATTAAGACAAAACATGTTCAATTAAATTACTCCAATTGTTATGGAGATATTACTATTCAAATTTGTCTTAACTAAACAAACTATTTAAATTATTATCATACTTAATTGTTAAAGCACTACTTAATAAATTATTTTTATATTTATTAAGCGATAATTATATCCGTTTTTTTTTCTTTTTTCAAATATTTTAAAGAAATGGAATATATATCATTCTAAGCAAGCTTTTTTTATTACTGGCAAACTTAGAGTTAAGAGATAAATAAATTATCAGCAATGAGATCTAATAGTATATGAAAATATTATTGGTATTGCAGTTATATTATTTTTAGCAGTTTCAACCGCTAATCTACAGTAAAGTTAAGCGGTGATGTTTAAACTTAAACAGCGTCTGGTTTTACTTCGTTTCATTCTTTAATAATAATTCCAGTAAGGGATAGTTATTACCAATCGTCATTAATAGATGAAATCAATATCTTTGTCTGTATATTTTATGTTGAATAATTCTTAAATTTTGTTTAAATTTGATTCATAAATTTGTGCCAATAATCCTTCATTTTTTATATTAAGTTTTTGTAAGGGTAATTTCTTAAATAAGCTTTTTTTTCTATTTCAATCTTAGTTTGTGAATTTTTACATAGCATTTATATAGGTGGTAGCCGAATTTTAATTGTTGTATAAATGCAGCTTAAGCTGATTATTACACATTTAGTTGATTTAAGGCGCGGTAAATACAGATATGTTTAATTGATAATTAAACTTTTTATAATTAATAAATTTCCACATGATATTTATTTTATAGATTGAATTAACTGAAAATGTACAAGTGAATAATTAGATTTTTTAACAGGTAATTGAATATTCTTGATCAAAAAGCAAAACAGGCAGCTATTAAGCTGCCTGAAAACAAAATAGTAGAACTATTAATGTTTGGCTTGGCTACTAACAGAGCGCGGACTACCGCTGCGACTACGGTTAGCTTGATTCTGTTGATTAGGACGGTGTTTTTGACCTGAGCCAGCGCTGTTATTACGGCGATTACCATTATTCCAATTCCCATTTTTGGGATTGTTACTATTGTTATTGAAGGAGCGACGCCCCCTACCGGTTGGCTTGCTGACACGTTTTCGTGTTGGCTCCATACCATCAATGGTTTGTTCAGGTAATTTGCGGTTCAAATAACGTTCGATTTTATGAACTTTGACATATTCATTTACTTCGGCAAATGTAATTGCCAAACCGGTACGTCCGGCACGTCCGGTACGACCGATACGGTGAACATAGTCCTCAGCCTGTTTAGGCAAGTCATAATTGATAACATGAGTAATGGTCGGTACATCAATACCACGAGCTGCAACATCGGTAGCAACCAGAATTTTAATGCGACCTTTACGTAAATCCATTAAGGTACGATTACGCCAGCCTTGAGGCATATCACCGTGTAAACAGTTAGCTGAAAAGCCGTTTTCGTATAGTCTGTCTGCTAATTGCTCTGACATCGCTTTTGTGGCAGTAAAAATTACCGCCTGATCTATACTGGTGTCGCGCAATATAAAATCAAGTAGACGATTTTTATGTCTACTGTCATCGCAGTATAATAAATGTTCATCAATTTTGCCCTGTTTTTCTTCCCGGGCAATATCAATTTTTTCAGGTTGATTAGTTAGCTTTTGCGCCAGTTTACCAACCATGCCGTCCCATGTGGCAGAGAATAGTAATGTCTGACGTTCAGCAGGAGTAGCTGCAACAATAGTTTCTATATCATCAATGAAGCCCATGTCGAGCATGCGATCCGCTTCGTCGAGAGTCAAAACTTCTAATCGACTAAAGTCAATGCGACCTTGACGCATATGATCCATTAAACGGCCAGGGGTAGCCACAATTAAGTCAATCGGTCGAGATAATGCTCTGATCTGCTGACCAAATGATGTGCCACCCACTAATGTAACACTACGCAACCATGGCATGTTTTTACCATAAATTTGCGCATTTTTTTCTACCTGCTGTGCCAATTCTCTGGTTGGTGTTAGTACTAGCGCCCGTGGACCTTTACCTGGTTTTTCGCTGCGTTTAATCATTCTTTGTAGTGTAGGTAGAAGGAAAGCGGCAGTTTTACCAGAGCCAGTTTGAGCAGAAACCATGAGATCATGATTTGCTAAGGCAGCAGGAATAGATTCAAGTTGTACAGGGGTCGGCTGTTCATAGCCGGCAGCAGCTAATGCAGTAAGAAGTGGGCTTTGTAATTTTAAGTCCGAAAAAGACAATGACATGTTTTTCCTTTGGTTAAACGATCAACCAAACGTAATAATCTCAAGAAATTTCAATACCATTATTTATTGAAAACTGATGCTAACTATGCAAAAAAGAAGAAATCAGAGATAGCAATTGGTTGTCGTTAGCGTGTGCTTAAGCATATAAACATCGGCGACAACCTGCAACGAGCGCATTATTGCGGAGGTTGGAAAACGGTGTTGCGATAAATGCCAAACCGTATTGTAGGCTGTATGCGATGACTTCAATTTATCGGGATTTATTATAAATGATTCCTACACAGAATGCAAATAAGCGTAACAACAGGTTTGCCAATAAGTCAAGATACAAAGCGGATTATTTCCGTTACAATGTATGATTAGATTTATCATGCTGTCTGTGTAAAGTTTTATGAATCAAGAAATAACTGCATTTGCCAATCGTCTTGGCAAGAATATTCAACATTTACGTAAATGGGCAAAACGACAGGATCTGCAAGCTTGGCGTATGTACGATCGGGATGTGCCACAATATCCATTTGCAATAGATATTTATGGTGAGCATATACATTTACAGGAATATGATACCGGATGGTTGATGCATCAATCTGAGTATGAGGCATGGATAGCCGAGGTAATGGAAGCCATTGTTTTTGTAACGGGTTTGCCTTTAGAAAATATTCATTTCAAACGTCGCACACGTCAGAAGGGTAAAGAGCAGTATGAAAAAACTGGAAATGAGAGTGCGGATTTTGTCGTTTATGAAAATGGTCGTGCTTTTTGGGTAAATCTGGATAAGTACTTAGATACCGGACTGTTTCTGGATCATCGCCCAACCCGGCAAAAGGTTGGTGCAATGGCAGCCGGCAAACGTTTTCTAAATTTATTTGCTTATACAGGTAGTTTCTCTGTCTATGCTGCAACCGGTGGGGCGGTATCTAGTGAAACAGTGGATTTATCAAATACTTACCTAAACTGGGCACAGCGTAATTTTACCTTAAATCAAATAAATAATACTGAACATCAGCTGATTCGTGCCGATGTGTTTCAATATCTGCAAGAGGCAGTAGCTAATCAAAAACGCTTTGATGTAATTGTGATGGATCCGCCTAGTTTTTCAAATAGTAAAAAAATGCTAGATGTGTTAGATGTTCAGCGTGATCACGTTAAGTTAATTGATGCAGCCATGAAATTGTTGTCTATAGATGGTACGCTTTTTTTCTCCAATAATTTGCGCGGTTTTGAGCTGTCTTCAACCATTGAGCAATTATATCAAATCCTCGACGTTACTAAACGTTCTATCCCTGAAGATTTCCGTAATCATAAGATTCATCAATGCTGGGAAATATGTCATAAAAAATCTATATAAAATATTGATCATTAAATTAAATATTTTTGAGTTTTATCTGATTAACATAATTCAAATTATTGTGCTGATTTTGTCCAAATCTTGAACAAATTAATCTTATTAATGCTATTTGGAATATTTATTGAGTTTTTCAATAAATCAGATTAATTATGTTTTGTTATGAGTTAATACAATTGAATTTCTTTTGTTTTTATTTAAACTGGCTCGGTAATTGCTAGATCATTGTTAAGCAATAATATTCTGTCAGACTAATGTCGGAATGAATTGGCTTAATGCTGATATATCTGTGAGCAGACTAACATTTCTGGTCAGTTTTAATTTCATTGTATGGTGACATTAATGGGTATTTTTGTTTGAAAAATTTTGATTATTTGTACAAAAATTATTAATGTCCCTATTAATTTTTTATTCAATATGGCTATTTGATTATGTCTTTTTATATTTTGCCACCAGCAATGTTAGGTATTTTAGGTGGGGGGCAGTTAGCCTCCATGTTTACAATAGCAGCTAAGACGATGGGTTATGGTGTTACGGTACTAGATCCAGATCCAGGCGCTCCTGCAGGCTGCTTGGCTGATGTGCATTTATGCGCTCCCTTTGATGATCCTCAAGCTTTGAAAACTTTGGCTTGCTGCCAAGCGGTGACAACTGAATTTGAAAATGTCAGTGCTGAATCAATGCGCTGGCTGGCTAAACATACCGTGGTTTCACCCTCGGGAGAGTGTGTTGCTATTGCTCAGGATCGCGAAAAAGAGAAATCGTGGATTAAAAAGGCTGGTCTGGATACCGTCCCCTATAGGATGATTTATTCGACAGCAGATTTACACGCTGATTGCAGTGCTTTTTTACCCGGAATATTAAAGACAGCAACATTGGGGTATGACGGTAAGGGACAAATTGTCGTTAATACACAGGAAGAGTTACTGGCTGCCTATAAGCAATTGCAGCAGGCACGTTGTATCTTAGAAAAAAAAGTTGACCTTCGGGCAGAAATTTCTGTAGTTGTGGCCAGACTTAATCAACAGCAAATTTTATGTTTTCCTGCTGCTGAAAATCAACATCACCGTGGAATTTTAGCTTATTCGCTTGTACCAGCCAGACTGCCAGATGAGCTACAGCATCAAGCACAATATATGGCTAAGCAACTGGCTAATGCTATGGATTACACTGGTGTGATGGCTGTAGAAATGTTTGTGGTCGGTGAGAAAATGCAATTAGTTGTGAACGAAATTGCCCCTAGACCACATAATTCTGGCCATTATACTTTGGACGCCTGCACTGCCAACCAATTCGAACAACAAGTGCGCCTGATGTGTGGTCTGCCTCCGGCTGCCATTGATATGATTACACCATGTTGTATGGCTAATATACTGGGGGATGTGTGGCCGGTACAGGGTGAACCGGACTGGTCCATTATTCTTGCTCATCAAACAACTAAATTACATTTGTATGGCAAAAAACAAGCAAGAATTGGTCGCAAAATGGGACATTTTACTGTATTGGCAGAGAGCTCCAGTCAAGCATGGCAAGAAGCATTAGCAATCTCTGACGCTTTAATGAAGAAATGATGTGAACACTATAGATCAACCCAGCTAATAAACTAGCTATCAAAATAGGAGCATTTGCTTGCAATTTGTCATTGGAAAATTTTCACTTTTGGCTTCTGGACTGCCACGCAGCTGGATGTTGATCGGGTATATTTTACCCATGGCACTTGCTTGTGCAGGTATTGCAGGTTTACCTGTTTCAATGGCGTTAATCAGCGTAATCATTACACTGCTTTGTTATTATTTCTTAGGTAGGCAAAGTGAAGCGTTGATGGTATTAACGCCGTTTTCAACACTAATACTATCAACGGCTATTGCTTGTTATGATGGGCTATCCGCAGAACATAGTGCGATAGCCAGTCTAATGACATTGTTTACTGGGATATGGCTTCTTTTGTTAACATTAGTTTTACCACGTGGGCGAATAAACTGGATTGCACGACCAGTCTGGCATGGGATTTGTTTGGGTATCACGGTTATTTTAGTGGTACTGGTTACTCCAATGCTTTTGGGCGTTACACCAGAAAATAATACATGGACATCGTTCTGGAAAGTGGTAACACACTGGCAAAACTGGCACTGGCCAAGTGTCGTATTGGCTCTTATTTCCATACTGGTATTTCTGTTATGGCATCCTTCTCATCAACCTAAGACTTTGTGGTTAATTGTACTCATGTGGATACTGGGTAATATTTGGTCATTTGATGTCATTGGAGTAATGTTACCTGTGCGGCAAAAATGGCAGTTTATGCTGCTAACAAATATAGTCGATCCAGATTGGTTTTCATTCATATTTATGAGTGCATCAATCGCTTTATTAATTTATATAGAAATCTGCCAGCATTTTGCTTATCAAGTTCACCATAATTTTGAAATGGCTGGGGTAATTAATCTATTGTCAGGGATTGCAGGCGGTATTGTTGTTGGCTTATGTCGAATTTCCGGGCGGGTGTACAAGGTTGAACGTCAATTATTACCTATGACATTGCTGTTACTGCTTTTAACATTGTGCTGGTGGTGGTCGGCTTCAATTCCATTACCAGTATTGGGGGTTATAGTCCTTTATGTGCTGTATAGACAATTTCGCTGGTGTGAATTGCGTTTATACTGGAGACAATGGAGGGATATATGTGTATTAGCGTTAACTGCGTTATTTATCATTTCTGTCGGTATTTTATCTGGTATATGGTTGATAATGACACTTAGTATAATATTTATGTGGTGGCGCTTAGTCAGAAAACGTGCTTGGCCTTTATTACAGCCGGAATTACAGATAATCACAGATACAATTGTTATCACTCTACCGCAGCCATTATTATTTGCCAATGCTAGATCCTTATTACACTATGTTGGTGATCTCGCCAAAGATTTACCACATCAAAAAGTCTATATGGATGTGCACTGTGGCTGTTGTCTTGATGTCACTGTATTGATATATTTACAAAGTCTGGCACGCAGAATGCATTGGCATTCGAAAAAACTTTACTTATGTGGGCTAACTGATCAGGTTTTAAAGGTTTTGCAGGAAAAACACTTAGATTACTTACCCGCAGAGCAGCTCAGTTCTACTCCGGTGTTGCAGTTATTATCTGGTGCAATACTGCTGGAAAATAAAAGTTAGAAAATTCTCTTAAGTAATGCGATTAATAGTTTGAAACCTACAAAAGATTAATTATGCTAAGCTTTATTATCAATTAGGGTGTAATGTTCATGAGTATATACTGGAGTGAAAAAGCCCGACTTTTGCAACCTTATACCCCGGGGGAACAGCCTAAGTTTACCAATCTGGTTAAGCTGAATACCAATGAAAATCCTTTCGAACCATCGCCTAGGGTTATGGAGGCAATGCATGATGCAATCGATGGGGATCTACGACTTTATCCCGATCCAGAGGCCAATCGGTTAAAGCAGACTATTGCTGATTATTATCATTTATCATCGTCACAGGTTTTTGTCGGCAATGGCTCAGATGAAGTTTTAGCGATGGCATTTGCCACTTTTTTTCAGGGTAAGAATAATTTATTACTTCCTGAAATCAGTTATAGTTTTTATCCGGTTTATTGTCAGTTATACGATGTTCAGGCTCAGTTGATTCCTTTAGATAATGATTTAGCAATTAATCCCGAGGATTATCAGCATGCACAGGGCGGAGTAGTCATAGCAAATCCAAATGCACCAACAGGAAGACTTTTATCATTAGAGCAAATTGAACAGATTGTACTAGCCAATCTGGAGGGTGTGGTTTTGGTCGACGAAGCTTATATTGATTTTGGTGGGCAATCTGCTGTTAAATTAATTGCTCGGTATCCAAATTTGCTTATTATCCAAACATTATCAAAATCACGTTCACTGGCTGGTTTAAGAGTAGGGTTGGCATTAGGGCAGAGTGAATTAATTGCAGGTATGGAAAAAGTAAAAAATAGTTTTAATTCTTATCCGCTAGATCGGGTAGCTCAAGCTGGAGCAATAGCAGCATTTAACGATGAAGCTTATTTTCGCCAGACCTGCAAGCAAGTTGTAGAAAATCGTCAGTGGTTGGCTGAACAGTTAGAAGCATTGGACTTTAATGTGTTGCCTTCAGCTGCCAATTTTGTTTTTGCCAGTCATGCCCGTTATGCAGCAGAGTTGATTTATCAACGTTTGCATCAGCTTGGCATAATTGTGCGACATTTTAAGCAGTTGCGCATCAATAATTATCTGCGCATAAGTGTGGGAACGATGAAGCAACAACAACAATTGATAGCAGCATTAAAAACCATATTAATCTGAATAAGGTTTTGGTTTCATTATCTGGTTGAATTGTCGAAGAACAATGATCGTAATCGATTCAGGTAGCTAAAAGATTCTGTTAACTAAAGTAGCAGTGAAAAAAGAAATGTTGTGGGTGCCGGATGTTTATAAATTATTGGTTATCAGAATTTGAAGAAAAATCTGATTGATAGCTACATTGAATTCGAGGCTACAACTAAAAGTAGTGAGTTATCTGTCTGTGAAAATAGTCAAGCTATCTATAATGTTTGGCAAAATTTTATGACTAAAAAATATACTCAGCTAGCACCAATTCTTCATGATGAATTAATCATTAGTGTGGCATAAGCAGTCAAAATAAATCGGCTAAGAATATGAGCCAAAGTGGCTTTAGCAAACAATGCCTTATATCAGAATGAAAATTTAACACCATTAATTATCAATAGTAACTACTTTGGTTTTAGATATATCGGAACTACTGCACAGTTTTGTCTTACATTTCAGCAAGCAGTAGATTATTTGCATAGCCATCATAAACAAGTGGACTGGAGTAATCCTAAGTTTGAAATAATGCATCGGAACTTTTTCCTAACGATCCACTAGTCTCAGAAGAATTTTGGCTACCAATCATTAAATGATAATAGATTCGTGATTTTTCTTAGCTAAGGCTAAGAACCTCATAAACTAAATAATTTAATATAATTGATATTATTGGCATGAATTTAATTTTTGCTACATACTTGGTAGCTGTTATCCAATAATGTAAACTGAAAATGCTGATTGCTTTTCAGAATAATGTTTTTATCTTTAGTCACAAAAATAGCGCCAATATGGCGTCGCCGATTTAATTCTTCTAACCCTTTTTGTGAACCTAATCCATAAAGAATCGTCGAATAGATGTCGCCAGTTAATGAATTATCAGAAATGACAGTTATACTTTCCAGCTCATTATCTAACGGATAACCTGTGGCCGGGTTAATAATATGATGGTATAACTGATTGTTTTGCATGAAATAACGCTCATATATGCCTGAGGTTACCACTGATTTATCCTGAACCTCAATAATGCCCAATAGACTCGATGCATCTGCAAAGGGTTTTTTTAAACCAATGTGCCAATGTTTATCAATTGTGAACGGTGAACAGCCAATGGTTAGGACATTACCACCGCAATTAATAATAGCCTGATGAATATCATATTGTGCCAAAACCAATTTTATAATGTCAGCTATGTAACCTTTGGCAATGGCGCCTAAGTCTATTTCCATGCCTGCTTTAGGTAAATAAACAGATTTATCATGCTTATTTAATTCAATCAAACTTGGGTTGGACAAAGATAATTTTTCAGCAATAGCATCTGCTGCTGGAACGGTATGGCCACTAAAGCCAATTTTCCAGAGTTTTACTAGTGGCCCGATAGCAAAATTAAAATTACTGTTTGGTAGTAAGCTTGCTTGTTTTGCCTGCGTAATCAGATCAAAAACCAAATCGCTAACTATAACAGGATGTTTTCCGGCAGCATGATTAACACTCATTACTTCTGAGTGATCACGATTGACCGTTAAACGTGTTTCTAAAGCTTTTATGGTGTTAAAAACGGCAGCAACTGCTTGCAGATTTTCTGTAAGCAGTTGCAGGGATACCGTTGTACCCATTAGCTGTTGCGAATAGGTAAAGCTTGTATCAGTCATTATGCATTAAATCAAATCAATTTCACTTGGCTTTCTTGACGTAATTAGCAGCCTGATCACCAGCTTGAATACCAAAGATAATGATATCGGCGACAGCATTACCACCAATACGGTTGCCACCATGAACACCACCAGCTACCTCACCAGCAGCATAGGCACCGGCAAGAACATTCTTGTTTTCGTCCAGCACTTCAGTATTGCTGTTGATAGTTACACCGCCCATTGTATGATGGATACCGGGAGCAATTTGGATGGCATAGAAAGGAGCCTGACTAATGGTATGACGCAAACCGGTAGTGCGACCAAAATCTTTGTCTTCCTTTTCTTCAACAAACGTATTGTAGCGTTCTACAGTTTCACTCAATGTTTCAGGATCAATATCCAGAATCTTCGCTAAGTCAGCCAGAGAATCTGCTTGTGCAGCGAAGCCATTAGCAATGTAAGTTTCTGCTGCTTTATTTTCTATTTTTACTTGTTCGTCAAACAGAATATAAGAGTAATGCTCAGGCAAGGCAATAATACTGTTGGAAACTTTATCACGTGTATCCAGTTCATTTACGAACCGTTTACCACTTTGGGAAACCAAAATTGCACCACCACCACGAATTGATTCAGAAATGAGATAAGCAGTTTTTTGTTCCACGGTTGGGTGAATCTGAATTTCATTCATATCTACAGTATCGGCACCAATTTTTTGCAACAAAGCAATACCGCTACCTGTAGCACCTTTGTGATTGGTAGTCACAAAGTTGGCTAGATCCGGACGATAGTGGCAAACCATTTCGGCGTTAGCACCAAATCCACCTGTAGCGACAATGACTGCTTTGGTATTGACGCGTTTGGTGTTTCCGTCTTCATCAATGGTCGATACCGCTTTAACTTTACCATCTGCAAATTCAATATCGGTAACAGATGTATCCAGCATAACTTCAATATCACGCTGATTGATATTTTTAACTAAGCCACTTATTAAGAATCCACCTACAGCAGCACCACTTTCCGGACGATGGGTGCGATCTACACTCATGCCGCCAGTTGTGGTCAAATTGTTGAGTTCAATCCCTTTTGCATCCAGCCAGTTGATGGCATCAGGGGCATGCTCAACAAAATAATGCAGCAATTCTGGATTATTTTTGTTTTTACCGCCTTTAAGTGTTTCGTTATAAAACCATTCTTTTTTATCTTTAATGCCAGCTTTCGCCTGAAATTTGGTTTCAGCTGCATTCATACCAGCTGATGCTTTATTAGTATTACCCCCAATAATCGGCATTTTTTCAATAATAATGACGCTGGCACCTTTATCATGTGCTTCAATAGCAGCAGCAAGGCCCGCACCACCACTACCGATAACTACTACGTCATAGTTCTTTTCATCAGGGTTGCCACCTTCGGCAATGATAGCAACTCTGTAAGATTCTGCTATGGCTTTGGTTACGGCTTTCTTAAATGCTTCGCATTGTGATGTAGCACCGCTAATGGTGTCTACATAAGGACTATTAGCAGCTAGAATTCTATCTTTGATTTCATTGAAATTTTTTACAGAAACCTGATTGAGGTCATCAGCATTAACCAAAGTCAGGTCTTTGATAAAGTTCTGACCAAGTTCTACGTTGATTACGAATTCATTTTCATAATCATCTTTAACGGTCTGTCTGTACGTGCCAGACTGGAATTTTTTATTGGTAATTTCCCGTACCATGCTATGAACCAGAGGGAAGCGCCACAATGGTTCAGGGATATTTAAGGAAACGCGCTGATCACTGTTGATTGATAGCTGAATATTATCTTCAGTTTTAATCTTTTCAGCCCAGTCTGGATAGGCAATACATGCCCGTCCAACTGCAACTAAATCATAACCATGTTCAAGAGCAGTTTCTACATCGCTGCGGTTAACAATATTACCTACACCAATTACCGGAATTTTGCTCAGAGCAGGTGAGCGCATTTTCACAAATTTATCTATTAGCGGCGTTTTATCTTCAGTGTTAATGATTGAAGGACGTAAGGTTGAACCCATTGAAAAATGGACGTAATCTAGACCAACATTTGCCAGTTTATCTAATAGGAATAAGGAATCATCAAAAGTTATGCCGGGAACTTCCAATTCTTCAGGAGAAAAGCGATAGCCAATGATAAATTCATCAGATGCATATTGTTTTGCCATTTTCCGGCTGATTTCTAATACAGCTAATGGGAAACGGGTGCGATTTTCACGACTACCACCCCATTTATCTTCACGTTGGTTAGCATGAGGTGAAAAGAATTGTTGAATCAGATAGGTATTGGCACCATGAATTTCAATCCCATCAAATCCTGCCTGAATAGCACGTCGTGCTGCTTCGCCGAATTTCTCTACCAGATCTTCCACTTCTCCGGCAGTCAAAGGAATCGGAGTAGGGGCATTGGGGCGTGGAATGGCAATGGCACTCGGTCCAACAGGCATCTGACCACCAATCAATTTGGGGTCGACCATTCGACCACCGTGGTAGATTTGTAAAATAGCTTTGGAACCACGTTCTTTAATTGCTTCAGCAATTAAGCTAAGACCTTCAATACAATCATCATTATGGACCCCTAACGCTCCCGGAAACGCCGGACCTCTGGCATCAATAAATGCACACTCTACAATGATTGTACCAATGACACCGGCGCGCGCACGATAGTATTCGATTTGATTTTCGGTTACTGAACCATCATGGAAACTACAACATGTAGTCATTGGTGCCATCATCAAGCGGTTTTTTAATACCACACCATTTGGCAGTGTAAGGGGACTAAATAACGGGGAGGTTGAGTAATCCATATATATAACACCCTTTGAGAATAGGTAGAACGGAAATAAGTTGTTGATACTTAAAATTTGGCGTAATGTTAACTTAAAATGATGGACTTAGCTATGAATTCGACGCTGAATATTTTATCCATTAGGCGCTTTGATCCAATGTATTGATACAAGTCAAATTGATGATTTTTAATTTTGGTCGAATCACTGTTCGTATATTTTAAAATAATTAATATTAAACATTAATTATTTCAAAATTTCTTATTTTAATCAGATGCTAGTGTTAAAAATGATTAATATAATATTATTCTATCATATTGTTAAATTATGATAAAGTAATTATATGGAATTATTAAATAAAACTTAAAATCTTTCGGGTTAAGTGTTACTTAACTCCATACAGGTTAATATTAAAAGTCTGATTCGGAAAAAAACTATAGCTTCAGTAATCATTTTATTTTAAATGAATGGCTATTAATCAATTTTAAATGCACAATCTGTAAAACAAATTTTTTGTATAAAACAATATTAATAATGCTGATGTTAGTTAATAAAACTGGAAAATGGTAAAAATTTGATGAAGAGTGATTTCTTTTTTAGCCATAATTATTTACTATTTTAAAAGACGTTTATATTTTTTAATATTAATATGTTTACTGATTTATACGTTTATAATGGCAAGATGAAAAAATTATGAATGATTAATTTATTATTTTTAAAACATTTATATTTACTGGTAGTCTCGTTTAATAGGATTTTATTTTTCGCATTTTGATTAGATAGTCTAGATTTTTAATTGGTTTTTGGTTTTCAATCCGGTCGAAAGCGTTATGCGGAAAACGAAATGTTCATTTCTGTAAATTAGTCGATAATTTAGAAATTCCAAGAAAATGTTAAGATAACAAATATTAACCAAATAATATAATCAATTAGGCATGACGTTGTTCGCCTTCGTCAGGTACAATCTATTTTTTTACTGAAATAAACTGCACATGGCTTCTCTGGAAACATGGATTGGTTTGCGTTATCTGCGTGCTAAGAAACGTAATGGTTTTATGTCCATCATCAGCACGGTCTCTATTGCTGGAATTGCACTGGGAGTGATTACACTAATTGTAGTGTTGTCTGTTATGAACGGATTCCAAAGGGAAATTCGCAATCAGTTACTCAGTGTTGCACCCCATGCAGAAATGGGTTATTACCAAGTCAGTGATGAACATCGCTGGCAGGATTTACAAAAGCTGGTACAGGGCAACAAACAAGTTTTAGGATCGGCACCATATATTGCTGATCAGGCTTTACTGGCTCATGCTGGTGAAGTTCGTGGTGTTCAGATTCGCGGTATTGATCCTGATCTGGAAGGTAATGTTGTTGATTATGGGAAAGAAATTACTCCTAATGGTTTTAAAAGTTTAAAACCGGGTCAGTTTGATATCGTTCTGGGTAAAGGGCTAGCGGAAGCTTTAGGAGCCAATATTGGCGACAAAATCACTGTAATTACCCCTGACGGCAATGTCACACCAGCCGGAATGGTACCTCGTTTGAAACAATTTACTTTAGTGGGCGTGTTGCATACCAAAATTTATGAAGTTGATAATAGTTTGGCCATGACACACATTACAGACGCACAAAAATTATATCGTTTGGGCGATGCTGTCAGTGGTTTGCGTCTTAAACTGGCTAATCCTCAGGATGCACCGGCAATCATTCAGAAAATTGTACCAGCTGAGTTACAGTCTCAAGTCTGGATTAATGACTGGACATTTCAAAATCGCAGCTATTTTGATGCAGTGCAAATTGAAAAAAGAATGTTATTTATTATTCTGTTGTTAATCATAGCTGTAGCTGCTTTTAATTTGGTGTCATCTCTGGTTATGGCTGTGACTGAAAAACAGGCAGATATTGCTATTTTACGTACCTTAGGCATGTCTCCCGGTGGCATTATGCGGATATTTATGGTGCAGGGAGCTATAGCCGGATTTATGGGAACGCTGATTGGTGTAATTCTGGGCATTTTGCTAGCATTAAATGTTGGTAAGATTGTGGCATTTTTTGAAGGTTTAATTGGCAGGCGATTAATTACTTCACAAATTTATTTTGTCGATTATATGCCTTCCTATATTAAGATATCCGACGTATGCATGATTATTTTTGCTGCATTATTATTATCATTTCTGGCTACGTTATATCCAAGCTGGCGAGCCGCTAAAACCCAACCAGCGGAGGCTCTGCGCTATGAGTAATCAGGAATATATTATTGAGTGCCAGAATATCAGTAAAACTTATATTGACGGAAAGTTGCAGGTTCCCGTTTTGGAGAATCTGAATTTCAAAGTCGCTCATGGTCAGAGTGTAAGTATTGTCGGTGCTTCTGGAAGTGGGAAGTCGACTTTACTACATATTCTGGGAGGTTTAGATAAACCAACCAGTGGCTCAATACGATTAATGGGAAAAGATCTGAGTACGTTAAGTCAGAATTCTATTGGTAAATTACGCAATCAGTATTTAGGTTTTGTATACCAATTTCATCATTTATTACCAGACTTTACAGCACTTGAAAATGTTATGATGCCCTTATTAATTGGTCACAAAAGTAAAGCCGAGGCCGAACAACAAGCACTAATCATGCTTGAAAAAGTTGGTTTGCAACAGCGAGTCATGCATCGTCCAGGAGAATTATCCGGCGGTGAAAGACAGCGCGCTGCGATTGCGCGTGCTTTGGTTACTCATCCAGCTTGCCTTCTTGCTGACGAGCCGACGGGTAATCTTGATCGCAGAAATGCACAAAATGTATTAGATATGATGCTTGATCTGCAATCAGAAATGAATGCCAGCCTGGTAGTGGTAACCCATGATGATGAACTGGCTTCACGCTTCGATGAAGTGCTTACAGTTTATGATGGTTCTCTCAAATCTCTGGTATGAAATAGTAATGAGAATAATTTTATTTTTGTTTAATTTATGTCTGATTCTGCCAGTTTGGCCGTGATTAATAATAATATAGAACCTCATCCAGCACTGGCAGCAATAGCAAAGGTCTTGGGTACAATAGCGGCACAGGAGTGGGAGATAGTTAGGATCTGGGCAGATGCGCTATTATGGGCATTAGCGCGAGGTGATAGTTATATCCAAATTCCTCGTGATCGTATTGCCCAGTTGCGATCTTGTCGTCTTCTGGTCGGTAGTGCAGGTATGTATTCGCCTTTTATACTGACTCAGCAGCAATTATTTTTGGGTAGAGTGTGGCAGTTAGAGCAGGATGTGGCTGGCAGCATCTGTCAATTAAACAGGATGACATCTGAACAATTGGGGGTATCCGTTGCTGAAGATTTACAAAACTGGTTTGCTGATGATGCTTCTCAACAGCAACGTTTTGCTGCTGCATTAGCCCTGGTGCAGCATTTTGTGCTGATCAATGGTGGACCTGGAACCGGTAAAACCACAACAGTAGCAAAAATTCTGGCTTTGATATTGAAACATGTTTGGCAGGCGCCTTATCCGCCACAGATTGCATTAGCTGCTCCTACCGGTAAAGCAGCTACACATATGGCTAATGCTTTACAAAATGCATTGTTAAAACTTAATTTGAGTACTGATGTTTTTAAGCCATTGTCTGCATTAACAGGTCAGACTGTGCATCGTTTACTTCAACTACATCCTCCTTTGCTGGTTAGTCCTTACAATTCTGAAAACCCTTTGCCTATTGATATATTGGTTATTGATGAATCATCAATGCTGGATTTATCACTATTTAAGACGTTGTTGCAGGCATTGAAAGCGGGCGTGAGGTTGATTCTATTAGGTGATGCGAATCAATTGCCCGCAGTGGGAGCCGGTAGTGTACTGGCGGAATTGTCTCAGCCAACAATCTTGACTCCAGCAATCGCTAATCGTTTAGAGTCTTTATTGCCTAACATTACCAAATTTGCTGTACAGCAAGACGCCGGAATAGCCGCTTGTGTCGCTACCCTAACTCATAGTTACCGTTTTGATCCAAATAAAGGAATAGGTGCATTGGCAGCAGCCTGTATAAATGGTGATGAACAAGCAGCATTATCAGCAATGGATGGCTATGTGCAACTACAGTGGTATCAATTTGGCTGGTCTGATTTATGCCGGCAATGGTATCAGCTTCAACATTTATGGTGGCAAGCTGTTAATGGAGCAGAAATCCATACAATTTTTAATCATTTAACTGATATTATGATGTTAGCGGCAAGAAAAGCGGATGCGCAGGCATTTAATCAGCATTACCGCCGTTATTTGGCGGGAAAATTAGGTGTAGATACAGAGAATTGGTTTGCGGGTATGCCAATTCTAGTTACTCAAAACGATTATGATATTGGTTTATATAACGGTGATATTGGTGTTATATTGGTTGATACCGATAATAATGAACAACTGGCCGCTTTTTTTGTAGACGGACAATCCTATCGCAAAATAGCTCTTAGCAGGTTGCCTCATCACGAACCTGCTTTTGCAATCACAGTGCATAAAAGTCAGGGTTCTGAATATGATACAGTCTGGTTGCTGGCACCACAGTCTCCTGTTACTCATGAGGATTCCGGATTTAATCGTGCCTTGTTATACACAGCATTAACCCGGGCACGACATCAGTTTACTTTTTGTGGAACTTCCGCACAAATGGTACAAGCCATAAAAAATAATGAACAACGTCGTAGTGGGCTTAGAGTAGCTGTAAATGAATTGATGCAACAACAAACTCAAATGTCCTTGTTCTGAATGACTAATGATTACCCTAAATGAGTACATTAATTATTCAGCTTTGTTTACAAAAGCTGAAATCAACATATACTATGCAGTAATTACTATTTTAGAGAGATACATATTATGTCAAAGCCTTTGATTGCGATTATTGCTGCCATGCAGCCAGAGCTTGATTATTTGCTTGAACAGTTGCAGCAGCGCAATGATATTTTGGTGGGTGCGTTTAAATTTCATATTGGAACCCTTGCAAATTGCCGTGTGGTTTTGGCTTTAAGTGGTATCGGTAAAGTGAATGCAGCTATTACCACTGCAATTGTTATTGAGCGTTTTGCACCTGATTATGTCATTAATACGGGTAGTGCTGGTGGATTGGGGCAACAGATGCACATAGGTGATGTTGTGATCGGCACAGAAATTGCTCATCATGATGTTGATGTCACCGCATTTGGATATGAGATTGGGCAAGTTCCGAATCTACCTGCTCGCTATTTGGCAGCAGAATCGTTAATAAAGGCCGCAGAACAAACAATGGCGCAATTGACTGACAATACCATTCATCAGGGTTTAATTGTCAGTGGTGATCAGTTTATCGGCACGGCAGAACAAAATACATCTATTAAAGATAAATTTACTCAGGTGTTAGCGGTAGAAATGGAAGCGGCTGCTATTGCACAAACTTGTTATCAGTTAGGTATTCCATTTGTCATTATCCGAGCTATTTCTGATAACGGCGATGCCGAGGCTAGTATAAGTTTTGATGAATTTTTACAGGTTGCTGGTAAAAATTCAGCAAAAATGGTGATTAAACTGATCAGTGCTTTGAATTAATTAAAAATATTAAGCAATCAATATGAAATATTTTTGTTAAATGTAGATATACAGAATAACTTTCCTTTTTTATTATTAACAGAAAGGTTTCTCTGTTCAAGATTTAAGATATCTAATTTTGATATTAAGTCATGCATGAGCATTAAAAATTAATAAGAGCCGTCAGATAACATAATTTTATAACTTAAGATTATTCTAAAATGTGCACTATCTTTTAATTAAATTTTGTTATTCTGTTTTATTTCTATGCAATAAATATAATTTGAGTTAGAAAAATTGCGAAGTACGTATTTTGATCCAGTAATAAAATCCATTTATATCTGTCACAGTGTCTAATATTTTGTTATTTAAGTTACTTTATTCAGGATAATTTTATGTTTCAGTCTTTTTTTCCCAAGCCACGCTGGTTTTTTTTATCAGTAGTTGTTTGGATAACACTTAACATTACCCTTTGGTATATTGGGGGGAAGTCTGCCGGTGAATGGTTTGGCTGGCCCAAAGGTTATGCTGAGCAGGAACTCGCTATTGGTCTATCCAGATTCTGGTCACCTGCATTTTTATGGTTTTACACATGGTTTTTGCTATCAACGGCTTTATTTGCCATTTTTTGGCATCTGATCGCTCGCCATCCATGGCAACGCTGGTCTATTTGGGGGTCAGCATTAATTTTGTTCAATATCTGGTTTGATGTACAGGTAAACGTAACCATTAATGCCTGGTTTGCTCCTTTCTGGGATTTAATCCAGAATATGCTCAGTAGTGGAGGCGGATCAGCACATAAAATTTATGAGAATATGCTTACATTTCTCTACATAGCGATGGTGGCTGTGACGGTAATTATGCTGAATTCCTTTTTTGTCAGTCACTATGTTTTTCGCTGGCGTACGGCGATGAATAATTACTATATTGAACACTGGCCCAAGTTGCGTGCGGTTGAGGGCGCCTCACAACGCGTGCAGGAAGATACCATGCGTTTTGCTAGTACAGTTGAAGAATTAAGTGTTAGACTGGTACGTGCCGTTATGGTGCTGATTGCATTTTTACCGATATTATTTGAACTTTCCAAACATGTGCCGGTATTGCCTCTTATTGGCGAAATTAAATATTCTTTGGTCTGGGCAGCAATTGGCTGGTCAATTTTCGGAACTTTATTACTGATGCTGGTAGGGGTTAAATTGCCCGGGCTACAGTTTAACAATCAAAAAGTAGAGGCAGCTTATCGTAAGGAATTGGTTTATGCTGAAGATAATCCTGATCGTGGGGCGCCGCTAACTTTAAAAGAGCTATTTAAGCAAGTAAAAGTAAATTATTTTCGTCTTTATTTTCATTATGCTTATTTTAATATGGTCAGTACATGGTATTTACAACTTGATAATCTCTTTGGTTTGCTCATGCTGGTTCCTTCTATAGCGGCAGGCGTTATGAGTCTGGGATTAGTCCATCAAATACTTAATGTTTTTGATAATGTCCGCTCATCATTTCAATATTTAATAAATTCTTGGAGAACTATCACAGAGCTTTTATCCATTCAAAAGCGTTTGAAAGAATTTGAATCTATCCTGAAAAATTAAATTAGTTATTTTTCCATCTTTTTAAGCAACTTTTATGAATAAATAAATGTTGCTTTTTTTATCGCTATAAACTGCTTGTCTGCGGTGAGTATTGATGAGAATAGAAAATGACATAATAAATTTAAAATTTGTTTGAATAGGTCTGGCTATTTGTTCATTTTCTTCTTCAAAAATTAATATATCAGCATGAATGATTGATAAATGATAAAATCTATTTATAAAAATGATTGAAATGCATTTGCTTAAGATCAATATTTGCTAATTTTTTCTGTTTTTATATGGTAAGCTACGTAAATATAAAACAATGATAAAAGTATTTGTTTTTTATTGTAAAAAAATTAATAATTAAATCCTGAGTTTATGAAAAAACACGATCTAGCGGTAGTAAAATAGGTTAAATAGCAGCAAAATGGTTATTATTAAAAAGACAAAAATTAGATACAATCCGGTTGAAATTTGTTTTGATTTGTAATTGGCCAATGCATAAATTATTACTCTTTAACAGGTAATGAAATGTGCGCAATCAAGGAGACGTTATGAATACTCGTATTGAACATGACAGCATGGGTGAAATTGCAGTATCTGAAAATGTTTATTGGGGGGCGCAGACACAGCGTAGTCTGCAGAATTTTGATATTGGTGGCGAAATACTACCACCAGCCATGATTCAGGCTCTAGCTTTAGTGAAAAAAACTGCGGCTTTAACCAATAAAGAATTAAATCGTATCAGCGCTGAATGCGCTGATTTAATTGTTCAGGCTGCTGAGCGTGTGTTGAAAGGCGAATTAGCTGATCAGTTTCCTCTGGTTGTATGGCAAACTGGTTCTGGTACCCAAAGTAATATGAATATGAACGAGGTTTTGGCTAATGTTGCCAATGAAATTGCAGGTAAACCTCGTGGCAGTTATGCTCCTGTCCATCCAAATGATCATGTTAATCATGGTCAGTCTACAAATGACTGTTTTCCGGCTGCTATTCATGTAGCGACTGCTATTCAAATCAGTAAACATCTCTTACCTAATGTCAAAGCTTTGCGCGACACTTTAGCTGCCAAAGCAGATGAATTTAAAGACATCGTTAAAATTGGTCGTACCCATTTACAAGATGCTACTCCATTGACACTTGGTCAGGAATTCAGTGGCTATGCCAGCCAGCTGGATCATGGTTTAGCTCGTTTAGAACAAGCATTGCAATGGTTGTATGAACTACCTTTGGGTGGCACCGCTGTTGGTACGGGTTTGAATTGTCATCCACAATTTGCAGAAAAATCTGCTGCTAAACTGGCTGAACTAACTGGTTTGCCGTTTGTTACTGCGCCTAATAAATTCGAAGCGTTAGCGGGACGTGACGCTGTCGTGTTTGCTTCCGGTAGTCTGAGAACACTGGCGGTAAGTTTGAACAAAATTGCTAATGATATTCGCTGGTTGGCCAGTGGCCCACGTTGCGGTATCGGCGAGATCACTATTCCGGCTAATGAACCTGGTTCCAGCATCATGCCGGGTAAAGTTAATCCGACACAATGCGAAGCAATGACTATGGTTGCTGCGCAAGTAATTGGTAATGATATGACTATAGCAATGGCAGGTGCATCAGGAAACTTTGAATTAAATGTGTTCATGCCTGTTCTGGTCTTTGATATTCTGCAATCAATCCGTTTGTTGGCGGATGCTTGCAATAGTTTCAATTTACGTTGTGCTAAAGGTATTCAACCTGTACGTGAAAAAATTGATGCTAATTTGCACCATTCTCTGATGCTGGTTACTGCTTTAAATCGTCATATCGGTTATGAAAAAGCAGCAAAAATCGCTAAAACGGCTTACGAGCAAAATAAGAGTCTGAAACAGGCAGCTATTGATTTAGGTTACCTGACAGCAGAACAGTTCGATGAGTGGGTAATACCAGAAGATATGATTGCACCTAAATAATCATCATAACTTCAAGCAAAAACCACATTTGGTTGTCACCAAATGTGGTTTTTATTTATACAAAGCCTTATAGAATAGTTTTTAATATACTGTTCAACTATCATGACCTAAAAATCATGGAGTTTTCAATGAGTAATAGTTCAAATTACTGACTAATGTATAAATAGATTAAACGGGATGTATGTAAATAAAATAGAGGTACGTTTCGTTTAGTAGGCTGGTTGGTGAGAAAAGACTTAGTAGATTAATATAGTTATTAATAATTAATGTTTATAGTGTCATAATTTGGGAAAACTATTTATTCTCATCTTTAATTAACCGGGCTTCAACACGCACATAATTATCTTTATCCAATAAGTGTAATCTTACGCCGGCACTATCATTAATTATTCGCCAACGTCTGATGAAAGTTAATGTACCGGTACCAGTGCGTTCATCTTCAATATTTGAGCATAGTTTGATGATACCTTTTGGCTGACTCAAGTGTAAATTGTGTCGATGATCTCGATAATTGCCATAAATTTGGTTACAGCCAAAAAAAGCATGGTATTGATGCGTATGATGGTCAAATCGAATACGTGAATTGGTATCTGGTGTGGGTTCGTTATTCAGGGTTCTTATCTCCCAATTACCACTAAGATGGGAAGTAGTTGGCTTATCTGCATAGGCACAGCCGGCTAATGTGCTGGCTATAAAAATACCTGTGAAAGCTAAGGTAAATAATTTCATTTCAATATCGCTTATGCAACTATATAATTTACTTTTATCAATAATTTTAGCATTTTTGTTTATTTTTGTCAGATTATTTGTTTTTTTCTTCCGATTGCTGTTGTTTTTTATGATTTTGTAACCATAACAAAGCTTCAGCTTTTTGCTCTTCATTACCGTATTGCAGATTACGGACAGCGCGTCGATAAGCTGCCTGTTGTTGTGCTTTGGCAATTTGCTGTTGTTGAAAGTCGTGCTGATTTTTTGGAACACTGCGTTGTGTCTGCTTGGATTGAGCACGATTCATGGCTCTGGCAATAAGATCTGCCGAATTAAGCACACGACTACCCTGGGTTGACGAGGTAACCGGTGAAGTTGGTGTGGATTCAATCTTATTGTTTACTTTTTTTCTATGAGAATTTTTTTGTTGTTGTAGACGTTTTAATCGTTCGGTATGATGCTCAAATCGTTTCCGAGCCTGTTCGGCGGCTGCAAAACGATCATTTTGCGAAGAATTGGTTAAAAGACGAGAACGTGGCAGCCATTGATCGCTGACTGGTTGCATAATAATGCAATCTACCGGACAGGGGAGAACACAAAGTTCACAGCCAGTACATTCTGCCTTAATTACTGTATGCATTTGTTTGGTAGTACCCAATATCGCATCCACTGGGCAGGCTTTGATGCACGCCGTACAACCAATACATTGAGACTCATCTATAAAGGCAATGGATTTACTCTGATTAGCACGATTGATATCTGCTGGTAATAGTGGTGGCAAATCTAGTAAACCAGCTAAATCATTAATTACACTCTGGCCTCCGGGGGTGCACAAATTGAGTGATGCTTCACCACGGCTAAGTGCTAAAGCATAGGGCGCGCAGCCTGAATATCCACATTGCTGGCATTGCGTTTGTGGTAATAGCTGAGCAATTTGTTCTGGAGCAATAGACATGATAAATTAATGACTGAAATACAAAAAGGGGGCGCTATTTTAGCATATAAGGTCATGATGTTTTAGTAAGTTCTAGTTGAATTAAAGCAGCTTTTCAAAACGATAATGAATAAAATTGAAATCATTTTTCATTGATAAACCTTCATGGTGCTAACTGTAGACTCATTTTGATAATCAAAATTAAACTTACAATTCAATGTTATCAACAGAATAGCATATAGTTAACTACAAAATTAATGTTTAATAAATATTTAGTATATTCTTTAGATCAAATTAATTTAACGATAATTCCGATTTTGCAGTGTATAGACTAAATGGAGTTCTAATGACTATTTTTATCTAATTGCATTGGGGTTTCTAAACTTGGTTACTGTCAGCATATAGTGAACACATGCTTTTGTTAGAGTAGCTTACTTTTATTATGCTGATTATTACAAAATTGGATTTATAGCATAATTTGAACTAAAGCAATAAGCTGTTATCTAATTTGCTAGTGTTTTGTAATCTATAGGTATTTTTAGCTTATTTATTTTGTCCGTCTTTTCAAAGAATCTTTGATATGTTGCCGTTTTTTACATGAGCTCTTTGGTTGGTGTTACAAGTTTAGTCATGAATGGATAGAAATGTGCAGTATTTAAAGGTAGCTTTTAAAATGGCGGGAAAATAGTGGCAATTAAATGTCTGGAAATTCATCTACATTCATGTTGATTGAAAAGCATAGCAATAAATGAGAAAGTTGCTTAAGAAAAAAATAGAGCGTAATCATATGATTACGCTCTATTTTATATTTGGTGCCGGTACCAAGAGTCGAACTCGGGACCTTCTGATTACAAGTCAGCTGCTCTACCAACTGAGCTATACCGGCTAAGAGATGCGCATTATGCTTAATTTCTTCGAAAGATGCAAGCGGTTTAACAATTTTATTTTGTATTTTTATTTAAATTGTTGATTTCAGTATCAATATAAAAAAGGGCGTTTATATTGATACTGACATAAGCTAACTTAATTATTGGCTGAATTGTATTATAATCTGAAAGTTTGTTTTTCAGGAGTCCTGTAAATGGGGCATCAACTTAAATTAGCAATTGCCGGTGCGCAAATTTTATTTGTTGCATTTGGTGCCATGGTACTGGTTCCATTACTTACCGGTCTCAATCCTGCTTTGGCTCTTTTGGGTGCTGGAGTAGGAACGTTATTATTTCAACTTTGTACTAAACGTAAGGTACCCATTTATCTGGGGTCTTCTTTTGCTTTTATTGCACCGATTATTTATGCCATGCAAGAGTGGGGTATTTCTTCAACAATGTTTGGATTGTTTGCTGCTGGCTTCATGTATTTTGTTTTTGCTGCATTGATTAAGTGGCGAGGGCTGGGCGCAGTACATCGTTTGCTTCCACCAGTAGTAATTGGTCCGGTGATTATGGTGATTGGTTTATCGGTAGCTGTGGTGGCTAGTAATATGGCAATGGGTAAATCTGGTGATCAGCAAGTCTTTAACTATACCCATTCTTTATTACTATCTGGTTTTACCTTTGCTGTCACAGTAATAGTGACTGTATTTGGTTCCAAGATGATGCGTTTAATTCCTATTTTAATTGGTGTGGCGGCTGGTTATATTCTGGCATTAATAACCGGTATGGTAGATACCAGTGCCATGGCTGCTGCTCCATGGTTTGCAGTGCCACGTTTTATTACGCCACAAATAAATTGGCAGGCTGCCTTGTTTATGTTACCGGTTGCCATTGCTCCAGCTATTGAGCATATCGGCGGTATTATGGCAATCAGTAAAGTAACTGGTGAGGATTATGTTCAATCGCCTGGTTTACACCGAACATTATTCGGTGATGGTCTGGGCGTTTGTGTGGCCGGTTTGATTGGCGGTCCTCCGGTAACGACTTATGGTGAAGTAACCGGTGCGGTGATGATTACCAAAAACAGCAATCCGGTGATTATGACCTGGGCGGCGATATTTGCTATTTTTATGGCTTTTTTTGGCAAATTTAACGCCTTTTTAAGCTCTATTCCTTTACCAGTTATGGGCGGAATTATGCTATTGTTATTTGGTACGATTGCTTCACTTGGGCTAAAAACCCTAATTGATGCAAAAGTCGATCTAATGTTGCCAAGAAACTTAGTGATTGTTAGTTCTGTTCTGACTGTTGGTATTGGAGGTATGGTCGTTAAAATAGGCAGTATGGCCTTTGCTGGCGTTGGATTATGTGCTTTGTTGGCCATTTTGTTGAATTTGGTTCTGCCTAAACCTGTTGCTGAATCGGAATGAAAAAGCAATATATTTAACCACTTAGACAAAAGTCGTCATATTATTAATATGGCGACTTTTTTACTTTTATTAATTTTATTTACTTTATTAAATTGATTTAGTGGTAAATATACCTAATTAAATTTTTAATTACTTATATAGGGTAACTATTACTCACATTAAAATATCGTTAGCAGAAATTAATTAAATGTTTTAGAATTGTCAGATAAGATAACAAACGCCTATCCACTGTTTACCAGGATTAATGGAAGGCGTTTTTGCTTAAACGATTAAAACTATTTGTCATTTAGACACTGACTTATGTCAAATACTAATGTATATCTGTTAAAACCACATGAACGCCCAATGATGGCAGGATCACCTTCGTTTCCAGACCATCCATTCAAGCGTCGTATCTGGTATGCCATCATCGGAATAATTGTTGGTTTAACAGCTGGATTTACCAATGGGATGCTGTTGGCTAATATTCCTCAAATACAGGGATATTTAGGATTGTCACCTGTTCAGGGGGGGTGGGTACTGGTTTCTTACTATATGTCCAGTGCCATTATTAGTGTTTTATTATTTAAAATTCGTCAGGTTTTTGGTCTGCCACGTTATGTACGCTATATCGTTTTAGGGCTGATTTTGACTAACTGCATGCAGTTTTTTGTCCATGATTATTATATGGAATTGTTTGCACGTGGCATCAGCGGTCTGGTTGGTGGTAGTTTAAACAGTATGGCGATGTATTATATGATGCAGGCAATGCCTACTGTTCATCGTGCCAAAGGTATTATTCTGGGTTTAGGCTTGACCCAATTGAGTCAGCCTATTGCTCGCGTTATTTCCCCATTGATTTTACAACATGAGCAATTTCAGCTGATTTTCAGTTTTCAGCTGGGTATGGCATTGATCGTATCTGCTGCCGTATGGTTATTACCGATTCCTTCCGGTTATCTGCAAAAATCCTTTGAAAAAATTGATCTTATTAGTTTTCCGCTAATGAGTATCGGCATAGCTTTTATTTGTGCCGGTGCTGTTCAGGGACGGATTGTCTGGTGGGATAAAAACTGGATTGGTTATCTTTTTCTTGCTGGCTTTGTGTGCTGTATGATTTCGGCCATTATCGAATATAACCGCAAGAATCCGATGCTTGATATTAAATGGATACTTCATTCCAATGGTATGTTACAAGTATTGGTTTTTGGTTCACTGATCCGTGTAGCTTTATCCGAGCAGAATATGGGTGCTGCTGGTTTAATGACAGTTTTAGGATTAAGCAGTGATCAAATGATACATTTTTATACTGTCATATCGATTGGTGCTTTATGCGGACTTTTATGTAGTGCTTTTGCTTTTAAGGTTACCGATATCAAATTTCCATTAGTCGTTTCTTTTGCCATTATTGCCATAGCGTCGTTTATGGAAATTGGCCAGAACCAGTGGTCAAGACCAGTTAATTTTTATATACCGGAATTTCTGATCGCCTTTGCTTCATTATTTTTCTTTGGTCCGGTTATGATGGAAGGCATGATCCGCGCTCTGGCTAAGGGTTCGGATTATATTATGAGTTTCAGTGCTGTATTTGGTTTTTCACAGACAGTTGGTGGTTTGACCGGATCTGCTTTATTAAATGCTTTTCTTACCATTCGAACTCGGGTCCATTTAATCAATAGTGCTGATGGTTCTAATTTATCTGATCCATTAGTCAATCAATTAGTGCAACAAAATGCTGCTGCTGTGCAACGTTTCAGTACTGATAATATCTGGAATCATGCTTATGGTGTCAGCAAAATAATCCAGCAAGATGCTGCTTTGGCACAAATAGCAGCTTATAACGATCTGTTTGTTACTGTTGGTATCGGTTCATTAATCTGTTTTTTAGTGGTTGGTGGCCATCGCTGGTGGCATAAAATTCGTGGTACCAATCCTCTTGATCGTGAATTGAAGTATTTCGCGGCAGCTGTACAACGAGCAAAACAACAATTGTCAAAATCGTAACAATGACAGGATGATCATGAATAACACACATCAGAATGAATCTACCCAAGCTGAAGAGAATAAGACTCAACAGCAAGATACAAATGATCAATCACATTCTAAAACTGATCAGGAAGCTGGTTCCTCAGCTTCTGCACAGAATAATCATAGACAAACAAGTGAACAAGCTGTAGAAAGCGATCCGGCAAAAACCACCTCTGCACCGACTAATTCAAGTACATATTGGCAACCACCAAAACGAAAATGGATTGTTACGGCCGTTTTGGTACTCATTTTATTGCTTGGTGTGTTAATGATTTTGCGGGCATGGCAATTGCCACCATTTCGAAATTCGATGGTTTCAACTGATAATGCCTATGTACGTGGTCAAACTACAGTTATTAGTCCGCAGGTTACTGGTTATGTTACGAAGGTTTATGTACAGGATTTTGATGATGTCAAAGCAGGCCAACCTCTGATACAAATTGATGACCGAATCTATAAGCAAAGAGTAGCAGCTGCTGCTGCCGGTATCAATTTGCAGGATAGTTCACTAGCTAATTTTGATCAGAATCGTCGCAGTAAAGAAGCAGCATTAGCTGCACGCGAAGCCAATATTGCCAATGCTAAAGCGCAGCTTGAGAAAGCTCAGGCAGATATGAATCGTGTCAATATATTGGTTGCAGATGGCTCTTTATCACTGCGGGAGCGCGATCAAACGCGTGCAGCTTTAAAACAGGCACAAACAGCTGTTAAAGAAGCACAGGCACAATATCGGGTGGCTCAGGAGGATCTGAAAAGTATTCATGTCGGTAAAGGCGGACTTAAAGCAAACGTGGACAATGCCCGGGCACAATTGGGGCTGGCAGAAATTGATTTATCTAATACCATTGTACGTGCCCCTGAAAACGGGCGTTTAAGTGAGATCAGTGTCAAAAACGGACAATTAGTCAATGCAGGTACGCAGTTGATGTTTTTAGTGCCTAAGCGCAAATGGGTGGTGGCTAATTTCAAAGAGGCGCAAACTGCAAATATACGAGTTGGTCAGCCAGCTTGGTTTAAAGTGGATGCACTTAATCATGTGAAAATTAAAGGATATGTGGAAAAAATATCGCCGGCGGCTGGTAGTGAATTTTCAGCAATTAAACCGGATACGACAACTGGTAATTTTGTTAAAGTACCACAGCGTATAGCTGTGCGCATTCGTATTGATGATAAAACTGAGCTTTTCGAACGTTTACGACCCGGTATGTCGGTAGAAGTAAGTATTGATACCAGCAAGGTAAAATCATGAGAAACTCAATTTTAAAGTTAATACCATGGCTGACAATAGTGCTAAATGGCTGTATCCCGCATATACCCGCTCCTCCAAAAGAAGCCAGTATTAATCCACCATCTTATTGGCATGAAAAATTTATTTTTTCTCAATACAATAAAGATGCACAATGGTGGAGGCAGTTAAATGATCCGGTTTTAAATCAGCTAATCACTGAAGCTTTAGCATTTAATACTGATGTTGCTCTAGCGCAGACACGTGTTCAACAGGCATTAGCTCAGGAACATGCATTACGTTCTGCACTTCTGCCATCTGTTAATGCCAGTGCAGGTACAACTCGTCAGAAAAGTCTGAATGCGTTTGGCGTGACCACGATAAATCGTGTTGAACAACCAACTTTTCAAGCTGCATACGAATTAGATATTTTTGGTAAAAACCGCAATAACTGGAAATCTGCTCGTTTTAATCGGCTGGCTACGCAGATGGCTGCGGAAAGTATCCGTTTAAGTGTAATCAGTGCCACTGTTAAATCCTATATTACCTTGCGTGCACTGGATGAAAAGCTTAAGTTATTAGAGCAAACTCTGGAAGCAAGACAACGAGAATTAAAAATTGCTTTTGCTAAATCTAATGTTGGTTATACCTCAAATCTTGAACTGAATCAGGCTCAGGCTGAATATGCCGCAACGTTACAACAAATTCCTCTTGTACAATCCAGTATCAGTCAGCAGGAACATGCGTTAAGCATGCTGACAGGTCACACCAGTAGCAAAATTGAGCGCGGTTTATCTTTAGCTGAACTCAGAGCACCATTGATTCCTGATATTTTGCCATCAGATTTGCTGAAGAACCGTCCTGATATTATTCAATCTTCATTGTTATTGGCAGCCAGTGATGCCAGTCTGGCCGCGGCACAGGCACAATTTCTACCATCTGTTAAAATTAATGCTGCATTCGGGCGAATTTTTTCGACTGCTCCAATCAAAGAACCGGTAAATGTATGGAGTATTGGGGGCAGTGTGTTAGCGCCTATATTTGAAGGTGGACAGATAAAAGCCAATTTTGATCTGAATGTAGCCAGACGCAATGAAGCAGTATGGAATTATCGTAAAATTGTGCTTACTGCCATGAAAGAAGTTGAAGATCAATTATCTACGGGTTTCCGCTTACAAGAGCAGGAACAAGCGCTGCAAATTGAACGCGATGCTATTGCTAGTGCTTTACATCATGCCAGAAATCGTTATCAAGCAGGGTACTCATCTTATCTGGAAGTACTTGATAGCCAGCGCACCTTATTGAGTGTGCAGAGTCTTCTGATTCAAAGCAAAGCTGACTATTTAAATTCTCAGGTATCGTTATACCAAGCTTTGGGAGGAGGTTGGACCACAAGTGCTAACCAAGTTCAACAATCCAAGCATGTTGAGACTGGGAATCCTTAACTTGAAAAGAAAGTAATTTTTCTTTTAATAGCGCAATGCTAAGCCTTAAATTAATTAGATTACTGTCTGATGTTGAGTGGCAATTATCATCTGTAATTTAATTAATTGATAACCGATTGTCTAAAGACTAACCATTATGTTTAAAATATCATTTTGTAGAATTGTAAGTAATTCTTTTGTTTTATTCCATACTAAATGTCATACTAATTTGTAATCATGATTTCACTATTAATTGTTCTTAATAAGTAAATGGTAAATACATTTGTATTGATTTCTTTTTATAAAAATAACTTATTAACTTTAACCATATAAAAATGGTCAGAATTAATCTGACCATTTTTATATAAGCAGATGTGATCAAATATATTAGCTTACTATATTCAGTATCATCAATAACTACATTGGATTGTCAATCATATAGCTCATATTGCGTACATCAGTTTTGTTAACACATTTTTGCACACGCAATAATTCACAACAAAATAGTTATTCAATTTTAGTACCATTTTTTTTAACCACCAATTAACATGATTAACTAACTCATTTTTCTGTGTGATATCTTCATGATTAAATGATTTATTTAAATAGGCTTGTAGTTTTTTAATGGTAGTAACCAGTTTTGATTTCACGCCAGGATAAGCTGTAAAAGCGAATAGGACATCTAGGATACATCAAGCCTAAGCGACTTCCATCAGTAGTAGCCGCAACAATACGTCCTCGAATACAGTTTTGATCTAATTGAATTTTACTCCCTAATGACTTTTGTGTTAACGAACCACCAATATCATTGGTTTGATAGCCGGCAATGGAAAAGCTAAAAGGTCCATTGGTAAAAGTACTGCTACCAATAGGAGCTGATTCATCAAAGATAAAATGAGGGTCATTGGCCGTTAAAGCACCTCCATTTTTGACATTATATTGTATTTTCCCTGTGGAAATGCTGTTGTATTGACTTACTTGCGTTGGTTTACAAGGGTCAGGCAATTGATCATCCTTTTTAACACTGTATTGTCTCGAAAGTAAAGCACCGGCATAAGATAACAAAACAGGTTTGCTGACTACCCGTTCACCGTTATCATTTTGCAGTTTGAAATACCACCCTTTATGTATTGCTGGTTTAAAAGTGTAGTTGCTGAGTAGGCGATAGTTTTTGCCTGAGCTGAATTGTTGTTGTAAAAGCTGATCTGGGGTGACTTGTTGCACGGTTTCAGCATTTAGGTCATCATAGATGCCGTAAACTGTTTGTTGATCTTTATTATTTAAATCTGATTGGTATATATCGCTGCCTGTGCCAAAAGTAACGATAGCAGTTAAGTTGTCACGATTGGTTTTATTGTCGGAAGATGGCACTGATTTCTGTTTTAAAAGATAAACTGCGGGTGCTGCCGTTATTGGCGCATTGGCTGTAAAGATGCGATACGCTTTCCAGTCTTTTGGATTGGGAGATCGTAAGTCAAAGCGATAAAGATTACCACTGTAATCCCCAGCATAAACTATATCGGCAACGCCGTCTCCATCTACATCAATAACTGTAGGACTTGATAGCCCGCCGTTACCATTCGGTGCTACGATTTTGGCTATTAATTCACCTTTTTGCATTCCTGTTTTAGTTTGGGCTTCAGTGCCAACATCTATACCTAAAATATCATAGATAAAAAGAGCAGATTCAGGCGATTGTTTAGCTACTAAATCTTGTTCCAGTGAGGGTGAATAATTGTAGCCATTACTAATAAATGCAGCTTGACGGATATGATCTGTTATGGATACCGCAGATGCCTGAGGTTCTGTATTTACCCGTACTCTGGCTATTGCTGGTGTACCAATGGTATAGCCAAATTGATTGGCGTTACCGGTTGGCGTTTGAAATAAAAAAACATCTTTGTACCAGTTTGCGCTATTCATATTTTCGGCAGCGATGGGTTTTCCGGTAATCACATCATGACCGCCAATATTAATGGCAAAGGCTCCTCTACCAGCTTGGCCAAGGGTTGATACCATAAATATTTGCTGAGGTTTGTTATTGCTGCCATCTGTTTGCTGTACCGCCATGCCACCATTGAGTAAAAATCGATGTGGGTTATGTTCGTTTTGCCCATAGTTTTTTTGGGTCAGATCTTTCATATAATGTGCCAACAAATCTGATCCATCATTACTTTGTCTTTCTATCGCCATAGGCATAAAATTAAATTTCAGATCATATGGATAACTTGGGTCAGAACTGGAAGCAAAGACATATACCATGCCATCGTTTGCTGTGGTGAGCATATATTGCTGGCGATTAAAAACACTTTTACCAATGGTAACGATGGGATTATCAATAATATCGCCTATATTATTGGTTGCACCATAGTTGCTCAAAGAATTACGTTGGCGGTAGTCAAGACTGAATTCAGGTTGCTTGATGGAACTATCCGATTTAGTTCTCCCAAACCAAGCCAATAAACCATCTCGCCATTCCATCTGATTTTCACCATTATTAGGTATTTTAAAGGTATTATTGTTGAATGCGTTTAAAGAGCTGTTAGAAAGATAAGTATTGGTGCCATCATTTAGTAAAAGCTTTCTATTATTATAAGAAGGCTGTTTATTACACGTATTTGATTGATTGCTTTTACTATTTAATTCGTTTATACAAATTTGGCTGCTCCATGAGCCTGATTCAACTTTTGCAGTGATGCTAATATCGTTGGTTGCAGTATTAGATATTGCCACTGTTGGAGCGACTGTTGTAGTTTGAATGGTGGAGGAGGATGTTTCACTTTTAATGGCTTTGAATATCCGATCAAATGCCGCAATAATTTCACTGCGTGAATTAGCATTAAAAAAACGTCCTAGTGGGTTGGTTTTCGGATTGTATTCGCCACTGGGTGTAGCCGCATTTTCCAGATAAGGAATGGCGATTTTTGCATCATTGGTATCCCTTTGTCCTAGACCAACACCAATAGTGAAAGTTTGGGCAGTTTGTCGGAAGCGTTTTTTGGTCTGAGGATCAACTTTATTCCATGGCTGACCAGCATCGTCAACCGTACGTCGCGTTGGTGAAGCATTAATTGCTTTACCATTAGAACTATAATAATCCTGCTGATAAATATAATTGCCAAAATTGTAATTATTGAGTCGATCAGTATAATATTTAAGTCGTAACGGTTTATTTGTGTTATGGTTTTTGGAAAAAAAAGCCAATCTATCATTTTCATTGGTGTAGTCGCGATCAAAATAGCCATCGTAACGCGAATCATTGCCCTTAAAGCTTTTATCAGATATGGCGTAGGTATTATCAGCTTCACCGTCGCTCAAAATAATAATATAAGATTTCTGACATCGATATTTTAATTTATTAATCACCAAATTGCGGGCAATAACCGGAAATTGTCGGGTAGTGGGGGTATCACACGGTGTTTCCAAGTTTTTGATGTTATTGAGCATATTGGTATAATTATTGGGATCAGAGGTATCATAAAATTGATTATATTTTTTCTGGTCACCAGTACCACACATAGGTCGGAATGCAAAATACATATCATTATGATAGTTAGTGATGATGTCTGTTAGCACTTCTTTTACAGAGTCTATTCTTCTATATGTATTACAGCTATAGCGAATTTCTTTAGTATTTTTAGGGATAGTATCAAATCCGTATTGATAGGGGCCGTAAGGTTCCCATTTACCGCCATTTCCACTAGGATTTGGTATCCAGTGACTTACCCGGCATTTGTAGGTCATTGGCACAATATTCATAGACATACTACCCGAGTCATCAATATAAAGAGCAATATTTGGTTTAACACTATAAGCAGAAATGGTAGTTGCTTTGCTTTGCAAATGCAGAGGAATATCGGCAAAAATGTCTACCGCAGCCAGAGCAGGTCGAATAGTAAATAAATTGAAGATAAGGATAAAAATACTAAATAGAGTTTTATGATAACTATTATTTGATAGATTAGATCCAGTAGGGATGTTAAGTATGGAATTCATAAATTTCCTGTGCTGCAAGCTGCTGGAAGTTTTTAAAACAATTCAAAATGGTGCCGACTGACTAGAACCCATAAAAAAAGATCAAACTTCAAATTACAACGTACGAATATAGAAAAGGATAACAAGATCAGTTGTTTGCAAATTATAATCAGTATATTATTTAATTTTGAATGAAATAAAAATATAATTAACTATATGTTTTAAATAAAATTTATGTGAATTCATAATAATATATTCGAAATTAAATATCATATTATTAGTTATTTTAATGATTTTTTTACTTATTAAGTTTGTGATGTAGATAATTAATGTAAATTATTTTTTGCTATTTTATTTTATTATTTCAATTTTTGAGTGATTTAATTTTAAAAAAAATATAATAATTAATGTTATATGCTATGTTATTTAATTTATTAAAATATATGAAGTAAATATTTTTTCTTAAGTGAAAGAATGTTTTTTATAATGTAAATTATGTTTATTGATAGTAATTTAATTCAGCATTTAAATTTATTTATTATAAAGTCATGAATTAAATAATTGATGATTGGTGATACCAGCCTTTATGAATAAAAACATATCTATTTTTTGTTCTTAATATTTTACTTACTGTAATGTGCATTTATCTATGAAGACGGTATTGTAAATTACAGGTAAAACTGAATAGAAAATAATATTAATAATCATAATATTATGTTAAAAATTTTATTTCATATATAAAAAACACTTGCTGTAATAGACATGGTATGTTTTAATACGCCCCTCAATAACGAGGGGTGATTAGCTCAGTTGGTAGAGCGTCTGCCTTACAAGCAGAATGTCGGCGGTTCGACTCCGTCATCACCCACCAGTTTTCTGTTTTATGCATTGCATAAAACTTGCGCGGTGGTAGCTCAGTTGGTTAGAGTACCGGCCTGTCACGCCGGGGGTCGCGGGTTCGAGCCCCGTCCGCCGCGCCAATTTCATATTTGCTGTTTTCTCTCTTACGGGTGATTAGCTCAGTTGGTAGAGCGTCTGCCTTACAAGCAGAATGTCGGCGGTTCGACTCCGTCATCACCCACCATTCATTGTTTCATCTTCTTTTATATACATCCTACTGTTCTAATAATAATCAATTTTTCAAATTATTCATTGTAGCCTGCTTATAAATTGTTTATCACTTGAATTGAATGGATTAGGTTATGTTCTGCAGCAAATTATTAATTTATTGGTATTAACTGAATCTAAAAGCTTGAAAACTTCTATAGGTCTAGATAGTTTGGTAAGAACGACATGATATAAATATTATTAAAAATTTTCTTAGTGTGAAGTGTTAAATCAAATAAAATAATACCTATATAACTCAAATATAAAATTAAGAATAAAGTTACCGTAAATTACTTCAATTCATTCTTTTATTAAATGGATAATTTAATATGTATATGTATTATTTAAGTAAATTTTAAATCACGTCTTTTTTAAATAGTCAGACTTTTTGTCAGTTATTGAAACCAAACGAGATTAATTGAAATTCTATGTTTCAATAAAATAGTATCCCAAGTCCAATTATAATTGTTATAGTCGAAACACAATAAAGCCTTTATAAAGTTAATGGTTTTGCTAATTTTATGACTATTAAAATTTCTATCTTGATAAGTTACTTTACTATCACTAAGTTAGGTATTAATAACATTTGAAAATAAAAAAGTTGATGTACCGAGAATTGATCAATTCTTAATTAGAATGATTTTTTATCGGGTGATATTGAAAGTATATTGATACAGAAAAGTTGATAAAAATAGAGTTAATTAAATTTGAGAAATTTTTTTATTAATATGTACATCAATGAAGACAAATATTAAAAGTGGTGCACCCGGAGCGATTCGAACGCCCGACCCTCTGGTTCGTAGCCAGATACTCTATCCAACTGAGCTACGGGTGCATTTTGATTAATTAAGATTATTGTAATATAAAGATAATGATACAGTCAAATATTTACATTTATTTTCTTTGAAAAATTATTTTGGATATCAAAGTGATTTTGTTCCCGATATTAATTTCCCCCAGTCTGTGCAGATTGGGGGAGGGGGAATATACAAAAATTTTGTTATTTACTTAGTTAAAATCACCATAGATGCCGTTAATATAACAATATTCATGATGCATATAATAGCTACTGGTTTAGCCATAAATTTTAACCAGGTACTATAGTTAACTTTGGAAAGTTGTAATCCTCCCATAACAACCCCAGAAGTGGGTGTAATAAGGTTGATTAAACCACTGCCGGCTGCAAAAATCATAATCATTATATTAGGATCCATGCCTAATTTTGCTGTCAATGGTCCCAGAATTGGGATAGATACAAAGGCTAAAGCTGAAGTTGATGGAATTAGGAAAGATAAGCCTAAATAGATAAGGTAGGCTACCGGTACAAATACCACTGGTGATAGACCAGTTAATAAGTTTTGTGCTTTATCGAGAATAAATAAATCCAGATGGGTTTCACCCATTAATACTGATATAGAGCGGGCTACGACAATTATTAAAACAACTGACAAAATATCACAAGCTCCGGCGATAAAATTATCAATGATTTCTTTTTCTGACATTTTGGCAACAATGCCAACAATTACTGCCATAATTAAGAACCACATAGATAAATCACCAAATGTCCAGTCGCCAAAGTCGCTACCTGTTAAGTGTGATGTCCAGCCTTTAAAAAAAGTTATGTTGAATTCACCCCATGGAATCAGGGAGATGATCATTATCAGGAAGGTGAATGCAAACAACATCAGAATATTTTTTTCACGTCTTCCAAATGTTAGCTGTTGATTGTTATCAGCTTTAAAATATAAGTTCATATCTGCTTGTTCTTGTGGGGACAATACAGTAAGACTTTTATCTTTTTTCACCTTTTTAGCATATCGCATGACATACCAGATACAAAAAATCACTGTTGATAGCCACAAAGCAGTTCCGACTGTGATAATGGTACCCTGATTAGGATTATACCCAACACCTCTTAGTGCATCACCAGCTACGCCGGTAGCAAAGGGATTGACTGTAGAACCTAATACCCCTGCACCTGCGCCCAATAATATGACACAAACTGCAATAATGGTGTCAAAACCGGCAGCAACTAAAGTAGCCGTAATCAGGACATAGAACGCAATAGTTTCTTCCGCCATTCCATACACCGTTCCGCCCACTGAAAACAGGAACATCAGTAATGGTATCAGAACCAGTTCTTTTCCTTTAAGTTTTTGAACTAAAGCAGATATTCCAGCTTCTAGTGCATTGGTTTTCATCGCTACGTTAATGAAACCGCCCAATACCAGAATAAATACAGCGATGTTAATTGAGTTCTGGAAAGATTTGAATGGTGCCATTATCAACGTACTGAGCGTAGGAGAAGTTACCGTAGAAACGACTTCTGAACTATCTGGCAGGGTTACCGGGGTAAACGAGTGACCAGATAACACTATTGAAATAAGCCAAAGTAAAGTCAAAATAATAAACAAAATACTGAATGCAGAAATTGACTTTTTCTTTTTTTCTTTCGGTTGAGTATTTTTTTCAGGTTGCATGATCGTGAATCCTAAAAAAAAGGTATCGCATTTTAAAAAGCGATACCTTGTCTGGGTTAGTTAGTAGTATGTTAACTCGGTAGAATGTGTCGTATTAATTTTCGTACCAGCAATACCTTTAACTATATTATCAATATCAGCCAGAGAGCCTATTACGGCTGACTTACCAGGATTTTCTCGGGCAAAATTGATGGCTGCCTGAACTTTCGGTCCCATAGAGCCAGCTGCAAAACCCATTTTTTCCAGTGTATCTGGATGTGCTTCTTTGATTGCCTGTTGATTGGGATTGCCCCAGTTCACAAAAGCTGCGGAAACATCAGTTGCGATAATAAAGATGTCAGCAGAAACTTGTTTCGCCAAAACGGCAGAACAAAGATCTTTATCTATTACTGCTTCTACACCTTTAAGGGTACCATCATCATCGTAAAATGTCGGTATACCTCCACCGCCTGCACAAATGACCACAGTTCCTTTTTCTAATAACCATTTTACCGGACGAATTTCGAAAATTCGTTTCGGAATTGGGCTTGGAACCACTCGTCTGTATTTGTCATTATCAGGGGCAATACTCCAGTTTTTCTCTTTAGCCAGTTTTTCTGCCTCTTCTTTGGTATAGACTGGACCAATGGGTTTAGAAGGATTAGAGAAAGCAGGATCATTTTTATCGACTTCTACCTGAGACAGAAGGGTGGCTAATGGCGTTTCCAGAGGAAGAAGATTACCCAATTCCTGCATAATCATGTAGCCAATCATACCAATTGACTCAGCACCTAATACATCCAGAGGGTAGGATGGCACATCTTTATAGGATAAAGACTGTAATGCAATCAAACCAACCTGCGGTCCGTTACCATGAGCAATTACTAATTCGTTACCCGGATAAACTTTTGCAATTTGTTGACAGGCAATTTTAGTATTCTGGCGTTGATTCTCAGCCGTTAACGGCTCTCCGCGACGCAGAAGGGCATTACCACCTAAGGCAATTACGATTCTCATTTTATTTCCAATCTATTCTGTTTAAACTAAGCTGGATACGATAACTGCTTTAATGGTATGCATTCTGTTTTCTGCTTGCTCAAAAGCGATGTTAATAGGGGATTCGAATACATCTTCAGTGACTTCAATACCATTTTTAAACTGAGGATATTTTTCAGCCACTTCTTTACCCACTGTGGTTTCGGAATTATGGAAAGCCGGTAAGCAATGCATGAATTTCACGCGTGGGTTACCCGTTGCTGCAATTAATTCTTTATTAACCTGATAAGGTGTCAAAGCATCTACGCGTTCACCCCATGATTCGATCGGTTCACCCATGGATACCCAAACATCTGTATGGATAAAATCTACATCTTTAACAGCTTTTTTGACATCATCAGTCACCAAGATGCGTGCACCGCTTTCTTGAGCAAATTTTTCACACATGGCAACCAGTTCTGGTTCTGGCAGTAGTGATTTTGGACCAGAAATACGTACATCCATCCCTAGTTTGGCACCAATCAACAACAGAGAGTTACCCATATTATTGCGGGCATCACCAACATAGGCATATTTGATTTGATTCAGAGGCTTACCATTGGAATATTCCAGCATGGTTAGAACGTCAGCAAGCATTTGCGTGGGGTGGAATTCATCTGTTAAACCATTCCATACCGGTACACCGGCATAATCAGCCAGCTCCTGTACTACAGATTGTTTATAACCACGATATTCAATACCGTCATACATGCGTCCCAGTACACGGGCTGTATCTTTCATGCTTTCTTTATGGCCGATTTGTGAGCCACTGGAACCAATATAAGTTACATTGGCACCTTGATCATGAGCGGCTACTTCAAATGCGCAACGTGTTCTGGTAGAAGTTTTTTCAAAAATCAAAGCTATGTTTTTGCCTTTTAATAGCTGTTGTTCAGTACCAGCATATTTAGCTCTTTTAAGATCACGAGCTAAATCTAGCAGATAATTAATTTCACGTTCAGTGTGATGTACCAAGCTTAGTAAGTGACGATTTTTCAAATTGAAAGCCATAATTAATTTCCTTATAAGTTTAAATGACAGAATCTCGAATAATTGGGCAAGTCATACAATGACCACCACCACGGCCACGGCCTAACTCGCCAGCATCTACTTCTAATACTTCCACGCCATGATCGCGCATAATTTTATTGGTATAAATATCGCGGTCATAAGCAATACAAACTCGTCTATCTAACATAATGACATTGTTAGCATCGTCCCATTGTTCTCTTTGCGCCTGAAAACTATCCCCACCAGTTTGAATCCGAGTCACTTGTGCGCCGGTAACTTTACCCATAGCTTCAGCCACTACATCAACAAAATGTTGACCTTTGTGTTCTTCAATAGTTACTTCTTCATTGGCACCATTAGCAAACAAACTGTAGCATTTGATTTGATCAACTACTTCAGGGAATACTGAGAATAAATCATAATCCAGCATAGAGAATACAGTATCTAAGTGCATAGCAGCACGAGATTTAGGCATTTGACAGGCAATCACCCTAGTTGCACCATTTTCTTTACCACATATACTTTTCGCCAGTTGTGATACTGCTTGAGGATTTGTGCGTTCGCCCATACCAATTAATACTACGCCATTGCCTATTGGCATAACATCTCCGCCTTCAATCGACAATGTGCCTACACTTTCATCACTATCACCCAACCAAATTTTTGCTTTGCCGGCAAAATAAGGATTGAATTTGTAAATTGCCCGCATAATTAAAGTTTCTGGGCGGCGCGCTGGCCAGTACATGGGGTTTAAACTAACGCCACCATAAATCCAGCAGCTTGGATCACGCTGGAACAAGGCATTAGGAATCGGAGGGGTTAAGAATTCGTCTGGAGACATATAATTGAACATCAGATCAACGCTTGATTTAAAAGGTAAATCTGATTTGGTGATACCGCCAAATAAAAATGCAGCTAAATCGGCAGCAGGAAGTTCGTCTAACCAGGAACGTACATCATGCAGCATATGTACGCCAATGTTCTGAGGAACAAACAGACGATCCAGAATCCAATTTCTATGTTCTTTGTTTTGTAACACTTCACTTAGAGCAACATTGGCATCGATAACATGGATACCTCGATCAGTCATGATTTTGACAAAATTATCATGATCTCGCTGGGCCTTTTCAACCCAAATTACATCGTCAAATAACAAATCATGGCAGTTGGAGGGAGTCAATCGGTTATGAGCCAAATTAGGCCTGCACACCATTACACTTCGCAATTTACCGCATTCTGAATTAACACCGAAACTTTCTGACATCTTTAATGCTCCTCAAAAACATTATTTAACAAGAAGAAATCCAGCTCAGACGTATTATGACCTTTTTATCTTAAAATTAAATTTTTTTAATTATTCATTCGTGATATGGTTTGAAATTTAATTTCATCTTATCTTGTATTGCTAGTATCGGATTTTAACCAGCAAAATAACGCAGAAATTTTTGATTACACTTTCAGTCATAACATTATCAGAGACAATACAAAATAATACATATCAATCACTTTTTTTAACTAGTAATATGAGATCCTTTCAATGAATTAGTATGATATCGTCAATTTTAAACAAGTTATTTTTAGATGTTATTGATAATCCATTAATCATTTCTTTGTTTTTATAAGATAAATATATTTATCTTTAGAAGCCAAAATGCAAAGATCGGTGCTAATGTTTAGCAGTTGCTGTAGTTTATTAAAAAAATAAACTGGTCTATGACTAAAAAAGAGATTAAGTAATGAATAAAAAGCTGAGACTTAATATAATTAAGGGCGCGTAACATTTGTAAGACGCTGCATAAATGCTACCAATTACTGGTTTGATATTAATGTCAAGATAGTTAGCTATACTGATATTTAAAAAATATTAGCAGCTGAAAATGAAAGCGCATCTACAGAGTAGAATCTTGGCAACGATTATAAATATAAGTCATTTCTCATTATTTATAACGTTATCAATCGCAAATATTTAATAATAAACGGATATTGCTCAAATCGTTGTTTTATCCTAGCTGAACAGCAAACATTAATAAAATTAAGGATTACATTGGCAACGATTTCAGTATTAAAATGGTGATAGTTATTGTTAGTGGGGACAATATTAACGATAAGGAAGCTGACAAAACATTATAAGTTTAATATTAAGCTAGTTTAAGCTGATTCTAGCCAGCCTAGTTAATTTGTTCCGACAAAATGGGTTTTCTCGAGTGCAAACATATTAAACCACTTGTAACTCTGGTGACAAATAGCCAATTTAACCGGACTTAGCAAATAAAAGTGTTAAAATTAAATCTATTCAATTGTGCGGGGCTGAGTAGAACAATAATTTAAGAATGGCTAACATTTTATAATTCAATACGCACCATGAGGTATGGTTCAATATGAAGCCAATTGACATCAAAATACTTATCAAGCCGGCATAAATTACCATTTAATTTTTGTATTAAGGATGGGATGTTTATCGATAGAATTTGAATTGTTTAATCAATCTGCATATTTTTATGTAATTTTGCTGTATTAACAATGGGGTATTTACTTAATGAAATTGGATAATATTGATAAAAGAATACTTAGGATACTGCAACGAGAAGGCAATATTCAAAATAATGAACTTGCCAAAAAAGTTGGATTATCCCCATCCCCATGTCTTCGACGGGTTAAAATTCTTGAAGAAGCTGGATTTATTGATAAATATGTGGCTTTGTTAGATAAGAAAATCATTAATAAGCAATTAATTGTTTATGTCAGAATAAAAGTAGATATTGTTAATAACAGTGCTGCAGCTATCGAAAGATTTATATACGAAGTAAAATTGTTATCGCAGATACAAGAATGTTACGTAATGGCAGGTGAAAATGACTTTTTATTACGGGTATTATGTGAAAATCTGGAGGAATATAGAAATTTTCAAGTTAACACCCTAGCCTTGTTACCGGGTGTATGTAATATTAGAACTGAAATACCCCTGCAAGTGGTTAAATGGACTACAGAGATAGACATCTGAAGTTAAACCAATAAAAAAGCCTGCAAAAGCAGGCTTTTTTAATCACTTACATTTTATCTAAAACTGCTAATCCCAATAGATCCATGCCTTGCTTTAAGGTACGCCCTGTTAGTCGAGCAATTTGCAGGCGGCTATTTCTCACATCTTCTTTTTCTTTCAAAATAGGATATTTCTCATAGAATCTGGAAAATGAAGAAGCGAGTTGATATAAGTAGCTGGCTAGATAGTGTGGCATACATTCTCTGGCAACAGAAACCACTATGTCTTCAAATTGTAATAACATACATAACAGGTTTTTTTCATCCTGTTCAGTTGCCATAATTGCATCATCAACATTGTTTTCAATTGATTGATCACTTTTGGTGAGCAAACTTTGTATACGGGTATAGGCATATTGCAAATACGGTGCAGTATTGCCTTCAAAAGATAACATGCTTTCCCAGTTAAAAATATAATCACTGGTTCTGTTTTTAGATAAATCAGCATATTTAATTGAAGATATACCCACAGCAGTAGCAATTCTATTAATTTCCTCCTCTGATAAATCCGAGTTTTTTTGACGAACCAGTTTTGCTGCTCTTTCTACCGCTTCATTTAATAAATTAATTAATTTAACAGTGTTCCCATCGCGTGTTTTAAATGGTTTCCCGTCTTTACCCATCATGGTACCGAAAGCGACATGTTCCAGATTAACTTTGTCTGAAGCAAATCCTGCTTTATGAACCGTAGCAAAAAGTTCTTTAAAGTGTAAACTCTGGCGGGCATCTACCACGTACAAAATCCGGTCTGCTTTAAGTTGTCTAACTCGATAGCGGATGCAGGCTAAATCAGTAGTTGAATATAGGAAGCCACCATCACGCTTTTGAATAATAAACGGTGTTGGATTTCCATCTTTATCTTTGATTTCATCAATAAAGACAACTTTAGCGCCGTCGCTGTCAACCGCTATGCCTTTTTCCACCAGTTCATCAACAGTTGGCTGTAAATCATCATTATAAGTTGATTCACCTTTTATATTCGTTTCATCAACCAATAAACCCAATTTTTTATAAACTTCTAAACAATGTTTTTGCGATATTTTTACAAAGCGTCGCCATAATTCCAGTACCTTCTCATCACCACCTTGTAACTGCACTACATAACTTCTAGCGGTTTCAGCAAACTCTTCAGATTCTTCAAATCTTTTTTTTGCATTACGATAAAATTCTTCTAAATCAGCCAATGCTACCTGACTATCACCAACTTTTTCGGTTTCAACCATATAGGTAATAAGCATACCAAATTGGGTTCCCCAGTCACCTTGATGGTCCTGACTAAAGGCATCATGTCCCAAAAATCTCAGTACACGATTTAACGCATCACCGATAATACTGGCGCGTAAATGACCAACGTGCATTTCTTTAGCCAAATTGGCAGAAGGATAGTCAATAGGGATAATTTGCTTAGGCTGTTTTTTTACCCCTAGGCGATCATTTTGAAGCACTTCTTTGGCTTGTTGACTTAGAAATTTTCCTGACAAAGATATATTAATAAATCCTGCCCCTAAAATTTCTATTTTTTCGGCTATACCTTCTTCTTTCAAGGTAGCTAAATTATTGACAATTTTTTCGGCGAGTTCGCGTGGATTAATTTTTAAGGCTTTTGCTGCGCCCATTGCGCCGTTGATTTGATAATGTCCGAATTCCGGTTTTGATGCCGGATACAGCAAAGTAGGGTAAGAAGATAAGCCACTATCTTGGAACGCTTTTTCAGCGTATTTGTTTATGAATTTCTGTAATTCCATTATGAAACACCTTATCTTTTATATTTATATTGCTATGTATAGCATAAATTTATTGTAAAGAAAATTCTATTTATTCAAACAAGTTTTACAGTTTAGGTTAACATCGAATAGATTTTTCCATTATTTGCTAATACCAGATTGATAATGCCATCCTATATTAATAAATATCATTTTTTGTTTACTATGGAAACAAAAACTTAGTTAACAATTTATTTTGATATTATTAGCGATAATCAAATCTCATCATGTATGTATAATGAAAATATTTGCATCTATTGTTATGTAATTTTACCTTCTATATTTGGTAAAAAATGATTTTGATCAGAATAGTGTTGTAATTTGTATTCTGAACAATATTTAAAAAAGATATATCAATGCTGAGATTCAGATAAAAAACGCTATTTTTTGCTTTATCCTAAGACAAATTGATTTTTGTTACTATTTCAAGATAGGCATTCAATTTTATTTTGTATGATATTGATGCAGAGAATTTGTGCTTCTCATCTTTGGTTAAGGAGGGTTAGTTATATTATTTATTTGCTTAAGAGGTGTGTTTTTTTATTAGTTTATATCCATGTAAAGATTAAAGGTAATGAAAATATAGATATTCGCAACCATAAAAAAAGGAATTGGTACAGGTTTGTACCAATTCCTTCGTAAATCTATGATTTACCAAAATTCAGTGGTGCGGATAAAGAGACTCGAACTCTTACACCTTTCGGCGCCAGAACCTAAATCTGGTGCGTCTACCAATTTCGCCATATCCGCTTTTTCAATTTCTGTAGAACAGAAAGAGACAATTATAGAATAATTTGTTATTACTGCCAAGTAAAAAAAGACACTTTGGTGATATGCAATTGAAAATTAAACCATAACTATTTTTTCAGATTAGTCATGGTTTGACATCATGATTACATAACTTCCAAAGTATTGATTCCTAATAAATCTAAACCGTGTTTTAGTGTTTGCCCTGTCAGGCGAGTTAATTGCAGACGGCTTGAACGCAGATTTTCATCTGCTTTTAGGATCGGACAGGCTTCATAAAAGCGACTAAACAGGCTGGCAATTTGGTAGAGGTAATTAGCCAAATAGTGCGGATAGCCAGTGTCAGCTATACTGTTCAGTACATCTTCAAATCGGAGTAATTCAAGTGCCAGCTGATGCTCAAAAGGCTCTTGCAGATGAATTACTGCATTACGATCCCAGTTGCTCGCCTTACGAAATACACTTTGTACTCGTGTATAAGCATATTGCAAATAAGGAGCGGTATTGCCTTCAAAAGACAGCATGCTGTCCCAGTCGAAAATATAATCGCTGGTACGGTTCTTACTTAAATCCGCATATTTGACCGCACCTATACCAACCACATGTCCTATATGATTAATTTCCTCTTCATTTAAGTCAGGATTTTTGCTGGCTACTAATGTTTTAGCACGTGCTATTGATTCATTTAATAAATCCATTAATTTAATGGTTTCACCGCTACGAGTTTTAAATGGTTTACCATCTTTACCCATCATGGTACCAAAGGCAATATGTTCTGCCTGCACATTTTCCGGCAACCAGCCAGCCTGACGGGCAATGGTGAAAAGTTCAGCAAAATGCAGACTTTGCCGGGCATCCACAACATACAGTAAACGATTACCATGCAAGGTATCAACGCGATAACGTATGCAGGCTAAATCAGTACTGGCATATAAAAATCCACCATCTTTTTTCTGAATAACAAATGCTGCCGGTTCGTTATCCTGATTTTTAAATTCCTCCAGAAATACAACTTTGGCACCGTTACTGTCTACAGCTATACCTTTGGCTATTAATTCATCAACTGTTGACTGTAATTGATCGTTATAAAATGATTCACCGGTCACATCGGCATCAGTCAGTTTCAACCCGAGCAGATTATATACTAACTGAGCATGTTGTAATGAAGTGGTAACAAATTGTTGCCACAGTTTCAAAACTGCAGGATCACCACTTTGTAATTTAACAACGTATTCTCGTGCCGTATTTGCAAACTGTTCGTCTTCATCGAAACGTTTTTTTGCATCGCGATAAAATTGTTCCAGATCGGCCAGCTCCAGATCGGCACGGCCATTTTGATTTTGTTCAAACAGGTACGCGACCAACATACCAAATTGTGTGCCCCAATCACCAACATGATTTTGGGCAATGACATGATGACCAAGGTAGCTGAATACACGGTTAAGACAATCACCAATAATGCTGGATCGAAGATGACCAACATGCATTTCTTTAGCCAGATTAGGCGAGGAGTAATCAATTACCACTGTCTCTGGCAAACAGGTTTTGGTAACGCCTAAAAATTCATCTTGCAATGCCATTTGGGCAAATTGAGCTAATTTTTCAGGATGCAGACGCAAATTGATAAACCCGGGGCCGGCAACTTCAGCAGAAGCAAACAGACTATTTTTTTGTAAACTGGCTGTTATTTTTTCAGCCAGTTCACGTGGATTTTGCTGATTTTTTTTTGCAGCGCCCATCACACCATTAATTTGATAATCACCAAACTGATGATTTTTGGCAGTTTGTAAAATGATTGGGCTATTTTCCAGCCCATTTGCAGCGAATGCCTGCTCAACTTCGGTGGCAATTAGTTGATGTAATTTCATGATTGTGTAGTGATTAAAAAATGACTAATTTTCCCATAAATTAGATCACATTGCATTATTGTGCAGATCTCAAAATTAGGTATAAATTAAATAAGTTAACGATTTTCAATTTAGGTAAGTAGGATAAAATTTTTTTATTAAATAAAATTAGTTAATGCTTAAATAATTAGAAATAATTAATAAAGGTGAAGGGATGAGCTATAGATTGTAAGAATATTAAATTCAAACAGAATATATGAATCAGTACAGATGGAAAAACAAATAAATTGACTTAGTATTGATTTTTTTTAATAAAAAATAATTTCTAAAAGTCATGATATTTTTGACAGAATAGTTGAATATAAGTCCTAAAAATAAGATTAACCGCATCAGAAATATTTTGCCAGATTGTCGTGCAATTTTATTAATTTACATGATGATCACTCAAGTATTAAATGCAATATGTAGCTTACAAGTATTTTCTGCAGTGCGTTAATTTAGCCGGCAGATGTGTAGAAAAGATTATTTTTGTTTGCTACAAATTATATTGAGTATTTATTGGCAAACAACTGCAACACGAAATATTGATAAATGTCTCTTATTGTTACCCTAGATCTGTTTTCAAAACATAACTTTCTGTTAATGCCGCAAAAAATCATCCTATACGATAAAAAGCGAGACTTCCGAGTAAATTAGGCCAAAGTGATATGCGACGATTACCGCTCATCACCGCACGTTCATGAATAACCAAATTATTATCAGCACATAATTTTTCAAAATCTTGTAAAGTACACCAGTGAATATTGGGTGTGTTATACCATTGGTAGGGCATACGTTCTGAAACAGGCATGTGTCCGCCAAGACCAATTTGTAAACGGTTACGCCAATAACCAAAATTAGGAAATGTAACAATGGCCTGATTCGCCACCCGCTTCATTTCACGCAAGATGTGTTCAGTATTTTGCATTGATTGAATGGTTTGACTTAGGACAACGACATCAAAACTATGGTCATTAAAATGCTCTAAGCCAGCTTCCAGATCAGCCTGAATAACATTAATACCTCGTTGCATAGCTGCTAAAACCTGATCAGTATTGATCTCCAAGCCGTATCCCTGACAATTTTTATACTGAGTGAGGGCAGCCAGTAAAGAACCGTCAGCACAACCAAGATCCAATACGCTGTTATTAGGCGCGATCCAATCAAAAATGAGCTGTAAATCACTGCGCAATGGGGTAGAAGACAACACATTATTCATGCTAACTCCTGAGCAATATTATTAAAATAGATGCGAATAGCCGCGAGATAATGTTCATCTTCCATCAAAAAGGCATCATGACCATTAGCCGATTCTAAGGCGATATATTGCACTGATTTCTTAGCAGCAACTAATGCGTCTAAGAGTTCCTGTGATCTTTTCGGTGAAAAACGCCAGTCACTACTGAAACTGGCAATAAATGTTTTGGCTTCTATTCTTTGTACTGCTTTGATTAAGTCATCCTCATAATCACGCGCTGGATCGAAGTAATCTAAAGCTTTGGTCATCAATAAGTAACTATTGGCATCAAAAGCATCGGCAAATTTTTCTCCCTGATGACGTAAATAAGACTCTACTTCGAATTCAATATTGTAATCATATTGATAATTATCCTGCTGCATCTGCCGGCCAAATTTTTTGCCCAATCCATCCTCAGCAAGATAGGTTATATGACCCATCATGCGAGCTATGCGTAAACCTCGACGTGGAATGGTATTTTGCTGATTATACTGACCCTGACAAAAATCAGGATCGGTGAGTATGGCCTGACGAGCTACATCATTAAACGCGATATTTTGCGTAGAAAGTTTGGGGGCAGAGGCGATGATCAGTGCATGTCGTAAACGTTGAGGATAATCGATAGCCCATTGCAGAGCTTGCATGCCACCCAGACTGCCACCCATTACGGCAGCCCATTGATTTATGCCTAGTCGGTCCGCCAGCATTGCCTGACTATTCACCCAGTCTTTAACTGTAACCATTGGAAAATTGGCACCATATGGTTGATTGGTTTCCGGATTAACGCTTAATGGACCGCTGCTACCATGGCAGCCACCTAAATTGTTTAATCCAACAACGAAAAAGCGATTGGTATCAACTGGTTTATTGGGACCAACCATATTATCCCACCAGCCGGGATATTTATCGTCGCTATGGTGATATCCGGCGACATGATGGTTACCTGAGAGAGCATGACAGATCAGTACGGCATTATTTCTTTCGGCATTAAGCTCTCCATAAGTTTCAACGATCAACTCGAATTGAGATAATATATGCCCATTCTGCAGCTTTATGGGCGTATCAAATCTATACGTGTGCGGGGTGACAAAACCAATATTGCCTATTTCTTTCATATTTTAGTTAAAAGAAAAGAATAGAAAAGATTATTATAGCGACTTTGTTTATTTTGCATAGATATTAGTAGAAAAGTTGAGAGGATAATGATTGGACGGTTATGGCGATTACTGTTGATATTTTTACTGGCAGGATGGTTGTTAAATTTTTTATTAGGTAAGCGTCAGAAACAGGTAATTAATAGCTGGTTTAACAGGCTGGCAATCATTTTAATTTTGTTCGCACTAGCTGTGATTATTGTTTATAGTTTTGGTCTAGCAATTTAGAAGTCAGAAAATCAGTTTAGGGAAAATATAATGATAAAATACACCCAGCCATTATATTCATATAGCTGGGTTTGACGAATAACATTCAGTTCTAATTATGACTAATTAGCAATTAAAGAAGATGGCTGATTTCAGCTTTTTCTTCTTCCAGTTCCTGTAAGGTTATGTTAATTCGAGATTGGCTAAATTCATCTACTGGCAGATCCTTGACAATAGTGTATTCGCCATTTTCACAGATCAATGGGAAACCAAAGATGATGCCTTCAGGGATACCATATGATCCATCAGATGGGATACCCATTGTTACCCATTCACCATTACTGCCGAGAATCCAGTCATGAATTTGATCGACAATAGCATTGGCTGCACTGGCTGCAGAAGATAATTTACGCGCTTCAATTATGGCCGCACCGCGTTTGCCGACACAAGGAAGAAATTCGTTAACATACCAATTTTGATCATTGATTAAGCCAGCAATGCTATGACCATCAACATTGGCGAAACGGTAATCAGCATACATGGTTGGGCTGTGGTTGCCCCAGACAAACATTTTTTTTATGCTGCTAACAGGTTTTCCTGTTTTGGCTGCAAGCTGATGTAAGGCACGATTATGATCTAAACGCATCAGCGCTGTGAAGTTTTTAGCTGGCAAATCAGGAGCAGATTTCATAGCAATATAGGCATTGGTATTAGCAGGATTACCTACTACCAATACTTTTACATTACGACTAGCAACTTTATTCAGAGCAGCGCCTTGTTTAGTGAAAATTTCCGCATTAGCCTGCAGTAAATCGCTGCGCTCCATACCTTGGCTACGCGGTCTTGAACCAACGAGAATAGCTATATCAGCATCTTTGAAAGCCTCTTCTGCTTCGGAACTACCAAATACATCAACCAATAATGGAAACGCGCAGTCCTGTAATTCCATGATAATACCGTGAATAGCAGTTTGAGCCTGCGGTAAATCCAGAAGTTGCAGAATGACCGGAGTATCTTTACCCAGCATTTCACCACTAGCAATACGAAACAATAGAGCATAACCGATTTGTCCAGCAGCTCCAGTTACTGCAATACGTACAGGTTTTTTCATATGTATGTCCCTTTATTAGGCAGTAAACGACTATTGATGTCTTTTTATACTTACAAGAAGATAATTATGAACAACAATACCCAAAAAAATTGTGGGAGAATGATAGCAAATAAAACTCAAAAATTAAATTATAAAGAATAATTAAATAAAATATTTTGCCAATTTTATTTTACTTATTTTTGATTAAAATTAAACAAACTTAGTTTCGATACTTTTGATAAAGTAAACTAATTTAATAATAACATTAACTTACTAAAATATTCATTAATGAATTACCTAATCAATTTATATGTAACCATCATTAAGTAAATTTTTATATTTGAAAAATAAAATTTTTAAATAAGTAGTTACATTAGGATTGATATTTAAATATTAATTCCAAGATATATTTTCATTAAAAAATAATAACAGTATGAGTCACTATAAATATTCTCATGTTTTATTAAATATAAAATTAAATGTTGCTTTATAAATATCGAATTGATATTAGCCTTATTTTCACTCTCAGAATTTGGTCTCCATCCTGATACTTCACATTCAATTTATATTGTGGATCCTTGAAAAGGAGATTCAAGCTTTTAAACAAAATTTAATTAATGATTATTTGTCATAATAGATTATATTATCAGTAGATAATTAAATATTTTGGTATGCACTGTTGCGCATAGATCATGATCATAATTGAATTGAGCAATGAGTAAATACTGTAGTCGAGTAATAATTTATTAACAGAATGAAATTAATAAAACTATATTGATTTATTTGAGTAATGAAAAATTACAAATTATCAAATCTACATTGTAATCTTGGATGAAAATAATGAAGATATAAATGATTTAGCTATAAATCAGCATTTAGTTATATTTTTCTTACCAAATATGTCTGGATTAATGATCGGACAGAGGTAATTATGCTCTTAGAAACGAGTATTAATTCTTAAATAATTTTGAGATAAAGAATATTTCTATTTTTTCATTATAGTGTTATAATATGTTCAATTTATAAAATAATTGTTATTGGATTATGGATTTTAAAGAGTAAGAGTGCCGTGATTTTTTCATAGATTTTTTTTGTTAATTTAATCTTAAATTGTATTTCTTCGCCAAGCTAATCTTTGCTTGTAGGTCTAATTTTCCAATTTGGTCGCAAAATGAAACATCCTTTACTTAGGCTGCGAATAAATTTTTTTAATAAATGTCTATCTTATATAGATAATTTTTTTTATTTATTATTCGCAATACCTATTAAAAAATTCTTTTTAAATTCAAATTTAAAATGTCTATTATTTTGTTTTTCCTCAATTATTTCTAATGTTATCAACCTGCTTTTATTTATTTTTTTTCAACTGACTAAAAGTAATGATGTACCTAGTCATAATAAAGCATCACCATATGTTCGTTTGCATGCCACTAATATGATTTTTCTTACCTTGAAGAATAAAGAGAAAATTTGCTCTGCATTCAAACACAATATTCATTTTGTTAATAGTAGCTAAGTGCTAATCGAATTGGATCAATATTTATCATTGCAATTAATGGCAAAATTAATTCAGTTAAAAAAATCCGTCTTTCACTTTGATAATTTTTTAAAGAAGATTTCTTTTAAAAACAATATTTGCTTAAATTAAGAAGCGATTCAACGCTGCAATGATCGATGAGTGTAGTAATATCTGCCCCGCAGAATTTAGTTTAGAAAGTTTATCACATGTTTAAATTGTCTATAATCGGTAAATTAATTTCATGCTGTCGTGCTAGAATAACTGATTTTTATCAAAAAAAATTTTCACCTACCGTAGTTGGATAGGGCACGCCAATTAGTAGTCATAGTTAAATTTATTGCTACAGAAATTGTAGTTTTAATCTTTATTTATTTTTATCTAAATTTATGCATGCTGATGCTTCATCTCTATGCCCAAGCGTGGCGATCTGGGATCGGTATGTTGATATGCGGTGAATGTGAGTCGGCAATCGATTCTTAAGTTTCATATTGGTAGGGAATAGATATATTCCTGTTTTAATAGTTTAAGGTAAAAGGGTTGTTACCATGATGGATGAACAAACCAATCTTTCATACTTGTATGGCGCAAATGCTCCCTATATTGAGGAGTTGTATGAAAATTATTTGAGAGATCGTAATTCTGTTGATGATTACTGGAAAAGTTATTTTGATAAAGTTGCAGCCCTGCCGGGCTATGTAGCCAAGGATATACCGCAGATACCGATTCAGGCTTCATTTACCAACATATCAACACAACCTCATGGTAGCGATAGTGGTGATGTGAATGTATTGCAAAAACAGGTAGCTGTTTTAAATCTAATGAATGCTTATCGTACCCTAGGTACATATAATGCTGATTTGGATCCATTAAAACGTCGTCAAAAAGAATATATTCCTGAGCTGGATCCTGCTTATTATGGCCTAACTCAGGCTGATATGAATACAAAATTCTATGTCAGCAGTGATTTTGCCCACAGCCCAAAACTGGCTTTATCTGAGATTATTAACAAACTGGATCAGACATATTGCGGTAGTGTTGGTGTCGAATATATGCATATCATCAATCCGCAGGAACGTAAATGGGTTCAGGAACGAGTTGAAAATAATCTTTCCACTGGCAAATACACCGCAGATCAGAAACGTCGCATGTTGACGCAATTGACTGCTGCAGAAACCTTAGAGCGTTATCTGCATACTCGGTATGTTGGGCAGAAGCGCTTTTCTTTAGAAGGTGGAGAAAGCTCAATTGTTGCTTTGGATTATCTGATGCAAAACTGTGGTAGCCAGGGCGTGGAAGAAGTTGCAATCGGTATGGCACACCGTGGTCGTCTGAATGTTCTGGTTAATATTCTAGGTAAAGAACCACAACTTCTGTTTGATGAATTTGAAGGTAAGCATGCACCTAATTTATCCGGTGCAAGTGGTGATGTTAAATATCACATGGGCTTTACTTCAGATCTGGCTACTCAAAATGGTCCTTTGCATGTGTCTTTGGCCTTCAACCCATCACACCTGGAAATAGTTAATCCGGTTGTAGAAGGTGCTGTGCGCGCTCGCCAGAAACGTCGTGAAAAAGACGGTCATAAATCAGTATTACCCGTATTGATTCATGGCGATTCAGCTTTTCTGGGACTAGGTGTTAATCAGGCCAATTTCAATTTATCCAAAACTCGTGGCTATTCAACTGGCGGTACATTGCATATTGTAGTCAATAATCAGATTGGTTTTACTACTTCTGATATGCGTGATATTCGTTCAGCTGTTTATTGTACCGATCTGGCTAAAATGATTAATGCACCGATTTTCCACGTCAACGGTGATGATCCTGAAGCTGTCAGCTTTGTTACTGCTTTAGCGTTGGAATATCGTCAGAAATACGAAAAAGATGTAGTCGTTGATATTGTCTGCTTCCGTAAGCTTGGTCACAACGAAGGTGATGATCCAATGCTGACCCAGCCAATGATGTACAAAAAAGTACATCAGCACCCTGGAACTCGTGCAGTTTATGCTCAACGTCTTGCCGCTGAAAATGTCGTTACTGCTGAGCAGGCTGATGCGTTGATCAAAGCATATCGTGAGGCATTAGATCAAGGTAAGCATGTAGAGCAATTTACTTTACCTGATCACAAAAATAAATATGCTGCCGATTGGACTATTTATGCTGGTACCAGCTGGAAAGATTCGGTTGCAACCGGTATTTCCGAAGCAGAAATTAAGCGTTTGACTGCTAAATTCACTACTTTGCCTGAGGGGTTCACTCCACATAATACCGTGCAAAAAATGCTGGCTAATCGTATCGCCATGGCTGAGGGCAATACTGCTGTAGATTGGGGTATGGCTGAAACTCTAGCTTATGCCAGTCTGGTAACCAGTGGTCATGATGTTCGTATTTCTGGTGAAGATTCTGGTCGCGGTACATTCTCTCATCGTCATGCGGTATTGCACGATCAGAAACGCGAAAAATGTGACGAAGGTGCTTATGTACCGTTGAATAATCTAACTGATGATCAGGCCTCTTTCCTAGCTATCGACTCTATTCTAAATGAAGAAGCTGTGTTGGCTTACGAATATGGCTATGCATCTAGTGCGCCAAATCAGTTAGTAATCTGGGAAGGACAATTTGGTGACTTCGCCAATGGTGCGCAAGTAGCAATCGACCAGTTCATTACTTCTGGCGAGACTAAATGGGGTCGTCTGTGTGGTCTGACTGTAATTATGCCACATGGTTTTGACGGACAAGGACCTGAGCATTCTTCTGGACGTCCAGAACGCTGGTTGCAGTTATGTGCTGAAGAAAATATTCAGGTGGTAATGCCTTCTGAAGCGTCACAGATGTTCCATTTGTTACGTCGTCAGGTATTGCGTCCTTATCGTAAACCACTGGTAATCTTCATGTCTAAGCGTCTGTTGCGCTTTAACGATTCAATGAGCCCGTTGGCTAACTTCACCGAAGGTACTTCTTTCCGTCCGGTTATTGGTGATGTCGTTAAAGGCAATGAGAATAGTGCAAAACGAGTTATTCTGTGTGCTGGTCAGGTATATTACGACATTAATAAAGCTCGTCTGGAACGTGGTTTGGATAAAGATATTGCTATGATTCGTGTAGAGCAGCTATATCCATTCCCATATGAAGAAGTTGCTGCTGAATTAAGTCGTTATCCGAATGCCGCTGAAATTATGTGGGCTCAGGAAGAACCTAAAAATCAGGGTGCATGGTATCAGATTCTCCACCGGATTCAGTCTGTAGCCAAGGATAATCAGAAAGTGGTATATGCTGGTCGTCCTGCTAGCGCTTCTCCAGCAGTGGGTTACATGAGTAAACATACTGCACAGCTGAAACAGCTGGTTGAAGATGCTCTAGAATTGAAATAATTTTTAATATTTATCGAATAATGGCCACCATGCGGTGGTGGCCAATAGTTTTTAGGAGTAATCCATGATTATTGATGTAGTTGTTCCCATGCTTCCGGAAAGTGTTACTGAAGCAACTTTGATGACCTGGAATAAAAAAGTTGGTGATTTTGTTCAACGCGATGAAAATCTGATTGATCTGGAAACAGATAAAGTGGTACTGGAATTGCCGGCACAGCAAGCAGGTAAATTGGTAGAAATTATTGAAGCTGATGGAAGTACCGTTACTTCTGGACAGTTACTGGCTAAAATTGATACTGCTGCTACTGCCGAAGCTGGTGCATCTGCTCCTGCAGCACCTGCTGCTGCGCCTGCAGCACCTGCTGCTGCGCCTGCAGCTGCTAGTAGTAATGCGCAGGCTGGTGTGGCTATGCCAGCTGCAGCGAAACTGGCTGCTGAAAAAGGGGTAGATACCTCTAATATTCAGGGTTCTGGTCGCGATGGTCGTGTGCTGAAGGAAGATGTTGCTGCAGCTTTGGCTAAAGCTCCAGTAATGACTGCAAGTAAATCTACACCTTCTACCGCTGGTGAACGCATTGAACAGCGTGTGCCTATGTCTCGTCTGCGTTCACGCGTAGCTGAGCGCCTGTTGCAGTCACAGCATGAAAATGCCATTCTGACTACCTTTAATGAAGTGAATATGCAGCCTGTTATGGATCTGCGCAATCGCTATAAAGATCAGTTCCAGAAAGAACATGGTGTGAAACTGGGCTTTATGTCTTTCTTTGTTAAAGCAGCTGTAGCAGCTTTGAAAAAATATCCAGTGATTAACGCCTCTATTGATGGTTCTGATATTGTTTATCATGGTTATTTTGATATTGGTATCGCAATTGGTAGTCCACGTGGTCTGGTTGTACCTATTTTGCGTGATGCTGATCAGATGAGTATTGCCGACATTGAACAAGCTATTGCAGATTATGCAGTTAAAGCTAAAGATGGCAAACTGGCATTGGAAGATCTGACTGGTGGTACTTTCAGTATTACTAATGGTGGTACTTTCGGTTCTATGATGTCAACACCGATTATCAATCCACCTCAATCTGCTATTCTGGGTATGCATGCTACTAAAGAGCGTGCTGTCGTTGAAAACGGACAAGTTGTGGTTCGCCCAATGATGTATCTGGCTTTGTCATATGACCATCGACTGATTGATGGCCGTGAAGCTGTACTGACTTTGGTAGCAATTAAAGACGCTTTGGAAGATCCAGCTCGCTTGCTGTTGAATGTTTAATTTTTAAATAACTGCCTGATCATATTTTAATCCGGTAGTTTGCTAATCATAACAGCTATGATGACAATAACACTGGTTAATAATGGCTTTTGTGTTACATCATGGCTGTTTAATCATATTAATTCATAAATTATGATTGAAAGGAAATTCGATGTCTCAATTTGACGTAGTAGTCATTGGTGCCGGCCCGGGTGGATATGTGGCTGCTATTCGTGCTGCTGAGCTGGGTTTTAAAACAGCCTGTATTGATGCTGGTCTGAATAAAAAGGGTGATGCACCAGCATTAGGTGGTACTTGTCTGAATGTAGGTTGTATCCCATCTAAAGCATTATTGCAGACCAGTGAAAATTATCACGCAGCTAAAACTGAGTTTGCTGAACACGGTATTGAAGTAAAAGTAAAAAACTTTGATGCCAAGAAGATGATTGAACGCAAAGATGCTATTGTTAGTAAATTAACCAATGGTATTGGTTTTTTATTTAAAAAAGATAAAGTAGAAAGTATCTTTGGTCGCGGTTCATTGCAGGGACAGGTTGATGGTCTATGGCAGATTGAAGTTGATGCTAATGGTACAAAACAAACTGTCTCAGCTAAACATGTAATTTTGGCTACTGGTTCAGTACCGCGCCCATTACCTTTAATTGAAATTGATAATGATAAGATACTGGATAATGAAGGTGCTTTAAATCTGGAAGAAGTACCAGGTAAGCTTGGTATGATTGGTTCTGGTGTAATCGGTCTGGAAATGGGTTCGGTTTGGAATCGACTGGGCGCTGAAGTGACTATTTTAGAAGCATTGCCAACATTTTTAGCCGCTGTTGATCAGCAAGTAGCTAAAGAAGCCTATAAAATTTTCACTAAAGAACAGAATTTAAATATTCATTTGGGCGTAACTATTGAAGAAATAGTTAAGACTAAAAATCATGTAAATGTTACCTATAGTGTTGATGGTGAAAAGAAATCAGCTTCTTTTGATAAATTGATCATTGCTATTGGTCGCGTACCGAACACAAATGGCTTGAATGCTGAAGGTGTAGGCTTACAAAAAGACGAACGTGGCTTTATCGTAGTTGATGAGGAATGTCGAACCAACTTGCCTAATGTCTGGGCAATCGGTGACGTAGTTCGTGGACCAATGCTGGCACATAAAGCTTCTGCTGAAGGTGTTGCTGTGGCAGAGCGTATTGCCGGTCAAAAACCTTTTGTCAATATGAGTACCATCCCAGCTGCAATGTATACTCATCCTGAAATTGCATGGGTGGGACAAACTGAAGAGCAATTAAAAGCTGCTGGCATTAAATACAAAAAAGGTCAATCCAGCTTTGCTGCCAATGGTCGTGCTTTAGGTATGGGGCAGGGTAAAGGTTTCGTAAAAATCTTAGCTGATGCTGAGACAGACCGTGTTTTAGGGGTACATATTATTGGACCTGTTGCTTCTGAATTGATTTCCGAAGCGGTAATGGCGATGGAATTCAAAGCTTCCAGCGAAGACATTCGCCGTATTATCCATGGCCATCCTACTTTGTCTGAAGCAACTCACGAAGCTGCTTGTGCCATCAAATAATATTGATTGTTTTAAAGAAAACCCACACTAGGTGTGGGTTTTTTTAATAGAAGTAAAATTAATTGTTTAAAATATTATTTTTTGAGCTTAAGTATTATCTGCTAAAATTTTAGTTTAGTTAGGGTTAAAAAAATATGAAAAAATTGAGTAATAATCTCAATAAACAATTTAAAATAATCTGATCGATTATTGTGAAATGTCTCATAGATAAAATGTTTTATTCATATATATTACAAAAAATACAATACAACAAATTAAAAATTAGGAAATATCTATGAAATTTATTAAATTCAAAGTAGATAGACAATTAATCTAATCATTTAACTATTGACGATATTTGAGAAAAATTTAACTATAATTCCCAGTCCCTATAATTCTACAATCTAATAATGGCATCATTTTTTAAAATGAGAATTTAGTCTAATGATATTACTTAATATGCTGAATGCTGAATCTTAAATTTAGATAAAAAATTTATGAATTCAATTATGCAAAGAATATCAAGCTATTATTCATATATTTCTGAAAATATGATTAAGTAAATTGCTTTTGTCTCAGAAAAAGAAAATTACGAAAAATTAATAAGTTATTAAATTAACGCATTACCAGCTTTTTTGATTTACTTTCTATTAGTAGTATAAGTTTTGTTTAACAACGAATTGCTATAGATTTATATATTGTTACCAAGACAGAAGAATTTGCAGATATAGATAACCGACCAATAATGTGGTCATTTATATATTAATATAATTTATTGGGGCTTGATGAATTTTATTGATTCAAAATTTTAAATTATTAATTCTGTATAGAATTATTTTAAAATAAAAACAGTCATCTGGGGTTTATAGGTTGATGGAAGTTAACCTATTAGACAAGCAGTCATAATCAGCAAAAAATATTCTGATTTTAAATCCATTTATTTGTCAGCAATAGTATGGATATGACGATAATTTGCTATCTTATCGTGAATAACTTTAAGTAGCTGTTGCAAGGTATGCTGTTGAGAGCGGGCACAAGCTTTGGCAGAGCTATCACAAATCAGACATGTTCTGGGTTCAATCGACAGCATTTTACGACTGATAGCGATACCAGTATGCGGATCAAATACATCTATATCCCATAATCTGCCCAGTTGATGCTGTTGTTCAAGTTCAATTAATGAACGTTTAATTTCTATTGCTTCGTGATCGGCTATTACCCAGAATCCCTCGCATCCGGTAATAGGAGCATGTAAATATTGATGAAGTATTGACCATTTTTCTTTCCTAATTAAGGTTTCAATAGCGCTTACAGCTTCATTAAATAGCAGATAGCTATCCTGAGTCAGTTTATACTTACCAGGCATATTGATGGTTAAAGAAATCAGTGTGCAATGATATTGCTGCAATAACTGATTTTGTCGTTCTTGTCGATGTTCACGGGCTGTTAGTAGTTGTTCAAGCGTAATCGGTGTTGGATTGGTCATTTGTAAGTTTTGCATGGATAAATAGTCGGGCAGGTGATAGAAAGCGAAACAGGCTGCATACCATAACTTAATAATAAGTTAAGTGTATACAGCCCGTATAATATCAATTGATATTAGTCTTGAACTTCACGTACTACATCAATGATTGAACCATCACGATAATGAACGATACCAACAATTTTATCTTTAAATTTGATTGGTTCTGGTTCTGTAGTTAAATCTATTGCACGCTGATAGAGCTCTTCGATAGTCAATACTGGCAGACCAGCATCTTTCAATCGTTTTGCTACTTCTGGACGGCTTGGATTAACTGCGATACCGTGATCTGTTACCAATACGTCGATGCTTTCGCCCGGAGTAACAATGGTCGTAACTTTAGAAATTACGGTCGGAATACGGCTGCGAATCAATGGTGCAACAATGATTGACAGGTTAGCGCCTGCGGCTGTATCACAGTGACCACCTGATGCTCCGCGCATTACACCATCTGAACCAGTCAGAACATTAACATTAAAGTTAAGGTCAATTTCCAGTGCACTTAGAATAACGATATCTAAATGATCACAGGCAGCAGCCTTGGCAGCTGGATTGGCGTAATAGTTAGTGGAAATTTCAAAATGATTCGGATTTTCACCCAAAGAAATACCTGCTGCATTATCAAAGCTTTGAGTATCCAACAATACTTTGATCAGACCTTTTTGATGAAGATCAACAATGCTTTGAGTAATACCACCTAAGGCGAAGCCAGCAGTGATATTTTTAGCCCGCATTTTGTCTTCCAAAAAGCGAGTACATGCTGTAGCAGCAGCACCGGAACCAGTCTGAATAGAGAAGCCATCTTCAAAGTATCCAGAGTGTTCAATGACTTCAGCAGCGTAACGAGCGATCATGAGTTCACGCGGATTGCTGGTAATACGTACTGCACCAACGCTGATTTTAGTAGGATCACCCACCTGATCTACTTTAACAATGTAATCTACCTGATCCTGACGAATGCTGGCCGGATGATTTGGATAAGCAACAATATCTTCAGCCAGTAAAACTACTTTTTTGGCGTATTGTGCATCTACCATGGCGTAGCCAAGAGAACCACAGCGAGATTTGCCGGTTACACTGTTAGCGTTACCAAATTCATCTGCTGTTGATACGGCTAAAAAGCTCACGTCTAGATTGATTACACCATCCTGAATGAGTTTAACGCGTCCGCCATGAGAGTGAATGTGAACTGGATTATCCATCAAACCGTGTGAAATGGCATCAGCTAGTTTACCACGCATACCAGATGTATAAATCTGAGTGATTACGCCTGATTTGATATATTCAATCAGTTTTTCATTACAAGACAGTAATGAGCTGGAAGCCAGAGTCAGGTTTTTGAAACCCATTTTGGCTAATATTCCAACGACCAGATTGATAATTTTATCGCCTTCACGAAACGCATGATGAAAGCCGATGGTCATGCCATCTTTTAATCCAACTTTTTTAATGGCGTCTTCAATACTTTCACATATTTTACGCTGATATTTAAGTTCTTTATCAGCCAAATAAGGCGTGGTTGTATTGGCACCGCTAAAAGCAGTCAGCCCAGAAATTTGCGGATATTGTTCTGCAATGGAATCGATTATTTTAGTCATAGCTGCTCTGATATTAATGTAAAAGATTATATTGGCTTGCCATTTCCAAAACCATTCTGGCTTGAGTGATGATAGGTGCATCAATCATTTTGCCATTTAAGGAAACAACACCCAGACCCTGCTGTTCAGCTTCTTCCGCTGCCTGAATAACAGCTTTGGCATTAGAGATTTCTTTAGCAGTAGGAGCATATACTTTATTTAATAATTCAATCTGACGCGGATTGATCAGGGATTTGCCATCAAAACCTAATTGTTTAGATTTAGTTGCTTCCTGAATAAAGCCTTCGTCATTATTTACATCACCAAATACCACGTCGTAAGCCTGAATTTTAGCAACGCGGGCAGCATGTAATACCATGCAACGAGCATAAAATAATTCAGTACCATCACCACGGGCACTGCGCATATCTACCAGATAGTCAAATGCAGCCAAAGCAATACCAACCATACGTGGGCTGGATTGAGCAATTGCCTGAGCATTCACTACCCCTTGGGCAGACTCAATGGCAGCAATAATTTTAGTAGACCCAACCGGGCGAACACCTGTTTGTTCAATTGATTCGATCAATTTTTCCAGTTCTTGGACATTTTCAGGTGTATGCGTCATTGGTAAACGAACCACATCAACACCTGCACGTACTACTGCTTCGACGTCATCTTTGAAAAAAGGTGTATCAATAGCATTGACACGCACTACTGTTTCAATGCCATAGCGTTTGTAAACCCCCATTTTTAAGGTTTGGGCAACGAGCAGACGAGCACTGTCTTTTTCAGAAACTGCTACAGCATCTTCCAGATCAAACATAACTGAATCCGGACGGTAAACAAATGCAGTTGATAACATTGCTGCATTAGCGCCCGGTAAAAATAGCATACTGCGACGAACTTTACTCATAATACTTGACTCCAGTTCAGGGTCGGATTTTCTAATGATCGTTGTACTGCACTCTGTACGCGGGCTTTGATAATACAATCTAATGCACCGCGATCTTCAATGATAAACAAACCATCAGATACGCCCAGATCCTGTAGCGTCTGATCTACAACATGTCTGATTTGATGGCCAAATTGTTTATGTACATCGCTGTTAATAACAATTTCTAACCCTTGATTGGGTTCCACTTTAACCAGCAAATCGCTGGATTCAAGCGTTCCCGATAGGGCAGGTTTTTCAATTTTCATTTGTTTACCTCATATTAAAGGCTTGTTAAGAAATGCTGAAATCATTATTTTTAAGGTACGACCAGGTAGTAGGTGGTACCAGATTTTCAATTGCTGCATAATTTTTTTCTGCTAAGAGTTTTCGCACTCTTGAAGCAGAAACAGCGTCCCCATCAATAACTAAACGTTCTAATTCGTGTACTGCAATAGGTGGAGTATTTGACGCAACTGGATTTTCTAACCAATTATGCATAGCCTGATTGTAGGCAGATGTGATCACGCTATAAGGTTCAGTGCCCACAAAACGCTGAGTAATATTTAAGGTCGGTGCAAGATAGTTGCGGAACATCAATAAATCTACAGCCAGATAAGCTTGTTCGATTTGCTGGGCTGATTTTAAGAAATAAGTAGGGAAAGTTGCCCGTGATATTATATATTCAGAACCCAAAATTACCGATACGCGCGATAAATGCTGCACACCCTGACGCACTAAATCATAACGAACTTTTGTCGCAAATAAGGAAGCATCTTCGCTGACAACAAAAATATACAGCCATGGAACTTGTTTTAATGCCTGTTCAACAAGATAAAGGTGACCACGGGTGAACGGATTGGCATTCATAACAATAGCACCAGCTTCGTTATGCTGTTTCAGCTTAGATAACTGCTCGCAATAACGTTTGATACCCACAGGTGTATTTTCCATAAATACTAATGTATCTGGAATGGTGACCAATGGATAAAAACCACATTGACGAAAGAGAATTTCGTTATGTGGTTTCGTGTAAAGAAAGAGCTTGTTGTATCCTTGATTTGCGGCAAATTTTTGAATGCGTTCGCTTAATTTAAGTGAAAGCTGACAGCCTTGATAGGCTGGCAGCATCGCTACACATTTAATTACATTGTGATCTAATCCTGCACAGGCTATAAGCTGATCATTATGCCGACCAACTAATAGTGTTTGAATTTGTTTATCATATTCCAGATCAACCTGTGCTAATAGTTTTCTGGCTTCAGCAATAATTTCTGGTCTTTTTTCAGGATTGATAAATTCAAAAACAATTTCTGTGTCAGCGAACATATTGATTACTCGTTGGCAATAGTATTAGTTAAATGACCAATGTTATCTATAATAACTTCAAGCTTATCACCAGCTTGCAAAAAGAGCGGCGGATTACGTTTTTTGCCCACACCGCCCGGCGAGCCAGTAATAATGACATCACCAGGAGCCAGTGGCGTGAAAGTACTGATGTATTCAATTATATTGGGTACTTTATACACCATATTGCCCAAAAAATCATGCTGAACGCGTTGATTATTTAAAATAGTTTGAATAGTCAATCCATCCAGATCGGGTACTTCATCAATTGTGGTCAGACAAGGACCAAAAGCACCGGTTTTAAGCCAGTTTTTCCCAGCAGTAAACCATTCGTATTGCCAGTCCCGAACGGAACCATCCATATAGCAGCTATAACCGGCAATATAATGAAAAGCATCATCTGCCTTAACACGATAACAGGGTTTACCGATGATAATGGCCAGTTCACCTTCGTAATCGAATTGATTCGTATAGGCTGGTTTAATAACGTTCTGCAGATGACCTATCTGAGAGTCACTGAAACGGGTAAATAAAGTCATAGCATTTTCTGTGGCAGAAAATTCTTTCCTTTTCTCCTTATAATTCATGCCAACGCATAGAATCTTATTCGGATTGGGAATGACAGGTAAAAACTCAATTAAGTCAAAAGAAATTAATGAATCTGCTTGTATTTGACTAACGCGAGCTAGTGCAGCTGAATCGTTAAGCAGAGATTTTAAATCTGGATATTTATTACCAAAACGCGCGCTGAGGTCAATGATACCTTCCTCAAGCATAACACCGTAACCAGGTTTACCAGCAAACAGGTAACTGGCTAATTTCATACGTACTCCTAGATAGATATAATTTATATCATCTTTCCATAACCTATTCCTTATGAAGTTAAGGAATAGGTTAATTTTACTCTTAATTTGATGAGTAGATCAGTCAGTTAAGAGAGTGGATTGATATAAGACAAAAAATTTCCTAATATTAATAAAGACAGCGATACATTGATTGCACCACCAATACGGGTAGCAATCTGAGCAAATGGCATTAACTCCATACGCTCAGCAGCAGTCAGAATGGCTACATCACCAGTTCCGCCTTGACCGCTTTGGCAACAAGAAATAACAGCAGTATCAATTGGGTACATGCCCATTTTCTTGCTGACAAAGAAACCTGTTGTCACCAGAGATATCACAGTTGATAAGATAACGATGATATTAATAAGCGTGAATGCATCAACGATTCTTTGCCATGGTGTAATGGCTACGCCAACAGCAAAAAGAATTGGATAGGTTACCGAAGTTTGGAAGAATTTATAAACAACTTGTGAGCCACTCAATACTTTAGGAGATACTGCGGAAGTCAGTTTGACTAAAATTGCTGCAAACAACATACCAATGGGGGCAGGTAAACCAATCAATTTGTGTAATATCATACCCACCATATACAACATCGTAGCGAGTAAAACACCGCTGGCAAAGGTTGTCACGTCATTAGTAGACTCAATTTTGGCATGTAAAGATAGACTATCTTCTTCACCTGAAGGTAATATTTTTCCATTACCGGTTAGATGTGGATATTTTTTTCCAAGACGATTAAGTACGCCTGCACAGAGAATACCCGTTAAACCACCTAGCATCACAATAGGCAATACTTGACCTAGTGCATCACCTTGCTGAATACCCAGTATTGAAGCATAACCCATTGATAGTGGAATTGCGCCTTCACCCACACCACCGGCCATAATAGGCAATACTAAGAAAAAGAAAGTGTGAGATGGAGATAAACCCAATAAGGTACCAACAATCACACCGGTTATCATGCCAACAATTTCACCACATAACATGGGTCCAAATATTTTTAAAAAGCCCTTTATCAAAGTAGAGCGATCCATACTCATAATACTGCCGACAATAATGCAGCATATATATAGATAAAGAATATGCGTACTTTTATAAAACGTAGTGGTTGCGGTTACAATTGGTTCTGGTAGAAGTTTGTAATGTACCAATGCAGAAGGAATGAATGTAGCACAAATAGCTGCGGCGCCCATTTTCCCCAGAATGGGAATACGTTTGCCAAATTCACCACAAAGAAAACCGAAAAAGGCGCAAGTAACCACCATTACCACAATATCCGAAGGTAATTTGTCGGTCAGGAAAACCTCAATAAATATCAGTAATCCGGCAAATATAAAAAAGGGTAGAGGGATAATACCGATTTTGTAATTATCCAGTATGCGCCACCAGCCGGTGGGCCAGAAACTGGTATTTTGCTCAAGAACAGGTTTATCTGAAGTTTTGTTGGATGGATCCATAATACTTTTCTCCCGTTTAATAAAAAAATTAAACAAAATTGAAAAAGTTAACTACATGATTAACCAAAGCACAGTTAGCCGGCCGTGCTGACGATACAAAGGTTGTCAGGCAGCAAGAAAAACACTTATTTTTTAAAGCTATGAATGTTCCCAATTGAAAACGGCGAATTCTAACACTGCAATTCGTCACAATTTGTTCAAATTAGTCACTTAAATAAGTTTTAACGAAAAAAAATTTCAATATGACAAGGTATTTCTCTATTCTCATTGCAGCTATGTCTTGGATTTTAAAATAATATGATATTTAAATAATTTAAATTATACAAAATATGAAAATTAAAATGCATAAATGTAAGATTATTTAATTATCTGATAAAACAATAAATTTTATTATTATATAAATTAACTGATAATAAGATTTCTTTCAATCAAATTTACTTTTAAATTTTAAAAAAGGATATTTAATCGGGGAAATGAGCTAAAAACCACGTGACAGCAATTAAATCTGCACTACCGCCAGGGCTCAATCTTTTACTATTCATTACTTGATCAAAAATAATTAATTCTTCTATACCATTAGGTGTCAGTACACCACCTTTTTGTAATAGTAATTTGCTTTGATTTTGTACCCAGCTTAATCCTTCTAGTCCTCCTCGATGAACAATATTGGTGTCAGGATTATATGCCATTAGCATTAATAAAGTTTGTAATAAACTTTTGGTTTCTGTATGTCCTTGAGAAAGATTTTGCCGATAACAAGGTAAAGCTTTTTCACGAACTATGCGATAACCACTTTCTGCCTCTCCACGAGCTCCTGTCAGCTGAAATTGGTTGAACAATCTTTCTCCTGCAGTGGCGGCTTTGTTGTTATGAAGATCCTGTGCCACTAACCCCTGACATAAAGCAGCAACAATGTTGGTAATTGAAGTCACTGATATTATTTTTGTTTGTTTTTCCAGTCTTCCAATAGCAGCCAGTAGCAATAAAAATGCAAAAATAGCACCTTTATGAGTATTGATTCCTTGGGTAGCCTGAAACATTTTTTGTTCTGCAGCTTGTCCGATTAAACGCAGTTCGGCAAAGAATGGTTTATCAGACAGGTTATGATGATTCTGACCAAATTGATAACTATGCTGAAAAAAAGGCGTGATAGCCTCAATACTGGCTAAAAATGTGTTGATATCCATATCCTGATGAGCGCCAGTATTGGCCTGATCAACTAAACCGGGCTTTGGAGTAAGATATATTTCTGTTAATAATGCTTGTTGTGCTAGTTTAGGGATTGGAAGAATTTGCGATTGTGATGCAGAAGAATAATTGTGCAAAGAAGTTGTCATTTTATCAATATTGGCCACTTGAGTAGTGTGCATTATAAAATAAAATACTTAGCTCAGCTGAATATGCATTCTGTACCTACATGAAAAATTCTAAATAATTTCTATAAAACATTTTTGTTAAATTATTTTTTTTATCGAATTTGTTGAATACTGTACAAAATGTATTTCCAAATTACACAAGAGTTTCGTTACTACCGGCATCAATGACATTAACTAAAGTCTTTCTAATCAGAAGCTATCATTAATATTATTTTTATTTGATATGTATCCTCAGTTTGTATTTTGATGAGTTAAAAATAGAAGTACTTACGCTGGTCGTTCCGTATCGCCTTTTATTAATGATTTGAGCGACAACACTGCATTGGAATTAATCACACATGAAAAAGTCGTCACATGCACAATAACAAAGAAGATAGTCCTGCATTTGAGCAAATTTAATATATGTAACAGATGATTATCCAAGACATACAGGTACATTAATGGGCATTAGCGGACGAAATCGGGCAGCTTAGGTCACCATCTTCACACTTTAGTAGAACAGAAAAAAACGCTTCCCGCTCGTTGGTTTTATCTGTCAAACATAGATTGTGTATCATGGGTCGAACGCTTCCAAGTTCGTTACGGGAACTAAGTAGTTCACAATCAGCATCTCTCGATACCATCCATGCCTGCTGGGCTTTTTTCAGCAGCTCACGTTGCGGTGATTCTGCCCGTTTCAGTACCGCCTGATATGTCTTGTTCAACTTCTGATCCGCTACAGCATACTGATTCGCGGTGCATTGATTCATTGCCATCTGGGGACCGGCATTACCGCAATCGTCGGCCAGTGCCAAGTCACTCATTATCAGAGTAATCATTGCCAGTAAAATGCATCTCATTCTTTATACTCCCTTAAAACATGTCATAATATAATATAAACGGTGGTATAGATAAAAGCGTTGTTAATGCTGTGCATCCATCATTTTTTTGACAACCAGTATTAACTTTTCTAAATTACCCCGTTGTCGACGGTGTTAATAAACATAATTAAATTTCCGGCACTAATTTAGTGTTAATAATACATATAAGCGCTGCCAGTAGAGGAAAATATCTTTCGGCTGAAACTTTTAAAACATTAGCTGTGCCAGTATTTATCAAGCTGCTGCAATTGCCAACAAAGTAAGTCAGTATTATGGAAGATATAATTTTAATGCTCAGTTGTATTTAATTGAAATAAAATATAATATTGGCATATTTATTGATTTACTTATAAAATCAAAATATCAATTCAGTAACAATGATTTATTCCCAACAATAATTTGATTCATGTAACAGCAATTAATTTGTGTATTAATTGCTGGAGTAAACAAAGAAATTTAGAAAAAAAAGCCTAGTTTTGCCATTGTTTTTTTACCTTGTCCAATGCACGTCGATCGCGTTTAGTAGGGCGTCCATCTGGATAAGCAGCACTGATCTGACTAGCCTGATTAATGGCTTTTTGTTCAGCACGTTTTGCAGCAATAGTATCATCTTCGGCATAAAGTAAACGTGCTTCTGGTGCCGGACGACGCATGGCATTAAAGCGTAAAACTTTAATACGGTAGGGTAATGAGTTTAATGTCAAATCAATAATGTCACCAAGCTGAATTATTTTGCTGTTTTTCACTTTATTACCATTAACCAACACGCGCCCCAGTTCAATGTGTTTTTGTGCTAAAGCCCGGGTTTTAAAAAAGCGGGCACACCATAACCATTTATCCAGACGCATGACATTGGCACTATTTAAACTATCTTTATTCATGGATTCAATTCTGTTGCTTTAACTGCCTAATACTTTAAACAATATGGAGTAGAAAGTTTATTTTTTTACTTAGCTTGCCATTGGGAATAAAAATTACTATTCGAATTTGTTTTCCGGGATCTCGAATACCTGTCGCATGTAAGCTAAGAAAGTATTGTTATCGGTCATGGTTTTCCCGGGAGAATCTGAGATTTTGGCAACTGATTGTCCGTTACATTCCACTAGTTTTAAAACGATGTTTAACGGTTTCAGGCCCATGTCATTAGTAAGATTGGTGCCAATACCAAAACTGGTTTTAAAGCGTTGATTAAAATAAAGATATAAATCCCAAGCTCTAGGTAAATCTAATCCGTCACTAAAGGTTAGCATTTTGTTGCGACTATCGATTTTGAGTTTTTTATAATGGGCATAGGCTTTCTCTCCCCATTCATATGGGTCACCACTATCATGACGTAAGCCGTCAAATAGTTTGGCAAAATATAAATCAAAATCGCGCAAAAAAGCATTCATACCAACTACATCTGTTAGTGCTATACCCAGATCTCCGCGATATTCATGTACCCATGATTCTAATGCCGCTTTCTGAAAATCTCTTAATCTGACATCTAAAGCCTGAAATGCCTGAAAAAATTCATGTGCCATGGTACCAATTGGAGTGAGACCCAATTCTTTAGCCAAATGAACATTGCTGGTACCCCGTAACACCGAAGGTGCAGCTTCATGGAGGGTTTTAATAACATGTCTATGCCAAGAAAAGCGATAGCGTCTTCTGGTGCCAAAATCACTAACTACAAAAGGGGAGGGATATTGATGCTGCTGTTGTGCATAGTAACGCAGCAGTTCAGCTTTTTCCTGTAGGCGTCTTTCACCTTCGGCCAATACAGCCGGTGTTTCCAAAGGGCGGAAATACAATTCATTTACGATGGAAAGGACAAAGATTTCAAAAAACATCGCCTGAATAATCGGCCCTTCAATTCGGATATTAAGATAGCCGTTTTGATCAACTGAAGTATGGATAAAACGTCTTTTCAGCTGAAATAATTCCATATAATCGACAAAATCGCTTTTAATAAAGCGTAAATTGCGTAGGTATTGCAAATCATCAGGACTAAATTTGATAGCACAAAGTCGATCAAGTTCCCAGTCGAGCTCTTCTTTAATATTTCCTAATGGGTAAATCGTGTCATGATTATTGCGACAGCGAAATTCATAGACACCGGTTGCCTGCGGGAATTGATGTAATACGACTTGCAACATGGTGAATTTATATAAGTCAGTATCGAGGAGGGACTGAATAATAGGCGGGCGCTCGGTGTCTATCGTCATAGTATGAATTCAGAAGTCAAGTAATGGTTAATTATTTAAATATTTTGCATTTCAGGTTTGAGATAAAGGGTTATTCATTTATTCTGATTACTCTCAAGAACCGGCATTTGAAAATGCCCTCGTGCAAAAGCTATTGGTTGTTCGGGGTCATCCTGCCACATGCTTACAGAAACTTGCGAGATTCGACGACCAGCATGCAGAATTTGACATTGTGCATAGCAATCTTGAGGTTTACCCCCGCGTAAATAATCTATAGCAAAATCAATTAAAGTAATTGGTTCTTCCTGCGCTGTTTGTTCGGTCAAATAAAGATTGATACAACTTTGCAAAAAGCCAGCCAGTAAACCACCATGTAATCTGTATATAAATATATTACCTATGTTTTGTTTAGCAAAAGGTAAATGATATACACGATGGCCATGCTGATTATTCCCAATCTGCAAATTGATAGCCCGACAGTAAGGTTTAAGCTGGTGTATTTGTTCAGTTAATAATTCATCAATCAGGAAATACGAATTACTCATTTATGTTGCTCCTGTTGCATATAAGCATTTAGGGCCTGTTTTTCTGCTGCGCTGAGAGGAGTATGGATAAAAGTACACATACCTAATGCAAAGGGTTGATTTTCATCTTCCTGATAACAGTGGCTACGAATAAAAGCGATTTGACCTTCTAAACGATAACAATTGCCACGGACATGCACTGCTTTATCTTTAACGGGAGACGATAAGTAATCGACACGCATATCCACAGTTGCTGTATTTTCAAACTCATTTAACTGCGCTGCCAATGCTGTCACTGAAGCCATATCTATCAACGTAGTGATAACACCGCCATGAATAGTGCCAGTACGCTTATCAGCAATTAGATCTTCACGCCAGGAAGCAGTAATAACTGGCTGGTTAGTACTACAATCGCCAGATATCCCTAACCACCTACAATGGGGCAGATGTAAAATATGTTGAAAAAAAGCTTGAAACATCTGAGGATTGACAGGCATGATTATTTCTCTTATCAATATTTTATGCTTGTGCGTATGATAGGGCTTTTGCTTAATTTTGTCATTACTTTGTCTTAATTCAAAGTTGCCAGCAATAAAGTGTTAATGATTTATTGTCTGAATGAGGATGGGCTCATCGTTACTATTCTGTTGGATTTGAATTAATCCTTCTTTAGCAAGTTCAAGTAAAGCGATAAAAGTGGTAACAACCAAGGTCAGACTATCATTGCGACTAAATAATTGGGTAAATTTGCATTGTGATTGATTTTGTAACAAGCGTAAAATATGGGTCATTTGTGCGCGCACAGATATAGGTTCTTTGACCACATGATGACTACGATTGTGTTGAGAACGCGCTAATATAGACAACCAAGCACGAGTAAGATCGGCTACTTGAACTTGGGGTGGTTGCGTGATTGCAATTATTTCTACCGGTACCCATGCCCAGGCAAAATCTCTACCGGCACGGGGCAGCATATCTAAATCAGCAGCTGCCAGCTTCATTTGTTCATAGGCCAGTAATCGGCGAACTAATTCTGCGCGTGGATCAATTTCTTCTTCATCGGCTGGTGGGGGAGATGGTAAAAGTAAGCGGGTTTTAATTTCTATTAATACCGCAGCCATAAGTAGATATTCTGCAGTAAGATCAAGTTCATGCTTTTGCATTTGCGCAATATAACCAAGATATTGTTCAGTAATGGTCAGCATGGGAATATCCAGAACATCAATATTTTGTTTACGTATTAAATACAGTAACAGATCAAGTGGACCCTCAAAACTTTGTAAAACCACTGTCAAAGCATCAGGAGGAATAAATAAATCTTGTGGAATTTCTGTTACCGGCTGACCAAATAGCCAGGCAATAGTGCTATTGTCAGTTGTTTTTACTTTAGTGGAATTTATTATGGTCGACATAAATTTTCCAGACAGCTCTGCGCACATTGCAATCCAAAGCTTGCAGTAACAACCATGGATGCTCCATAACCAGCACAAGATAAGCCTTGAGGGGCATTTTTTTCTGAGCTGCAACTATTGGATTGGGGCAAGGTAATATTTTCTGTAGAAAAAATACAAGGAATATGCATTTTATCTTTAAGTGAACGACTAAACCCATACTGTTTGCGTAAGACGTAACGCATATTTGCCAGCATACGGTCATGAGTTACCTTACTCAAATCTGCTTTTTGGATTAAAGCAGCGTTTTTTTGTCCACCAGCGCCACCAGAGACAATGAAAGGCTGTTTTGACTGGATAAAATGTGCAGCCATGGCTGCTTTAACTCGTACCTGGTCAATCGCATCAATGACAAAATCAAAAGGCTGACTAAAGATGGCGGCAATATTATCCAATTCAACAAAGTCTTCAATGCAGTTAATGACACAGTCTGGATTAATATCACTGATTCGTTCGGCTAAAGCATCAACTTTTGGTTTGCCAATCAGACTGATTAAAGCTGGTAGCTGACGATTGATATTAGATTCAGCTATATTATCCAGATCAATTAAAGTCAGTTGCCCGATGCCACTACGTGCCAGTGCTTCTACTGCCCAGGAGCCAACTCCGCCGACGCCGACGATACATACATGCGCCTGAGCAAAACGCGTTAGATTATCTTGACCATATAAGCGGGCAAGGCCACCAAAGCGGCGTTGATAATGGGTGCTAAAAAAATCAGACATTGATATCACATTAAATTTTAAGAAAGCGATTTTTGGCTAACCGTAGTATTATACTGTATCTGGATCACATTCGAATTGTTAAGACTAAAAAGGAGAGCTTCATGTATAAGCATTTATTGGTAGCGGTAGATGGAAGTCATACTTCTGAAAATGCACTTGATCATGCAATTGGTTTGGCACAGGGTGAAAATGCTGAACTGACTTTAGTAAACGTTGCCAATCCAACTGAATACATGGCCTTGGCTCCAGAGTTTTTGCAACATGAAAGCTATGAAGCAGCAGCGTTATCAGATGGTAATAGCGTACTTGATGAGGCTATGAAAAAAGCAATCGCTAAATTACCTGCTGAAAAGGTGCATCGTCATTTGCTGGTGGCTAATAAAGGAGTTAAAGAAATGGCACAGTTGCTGGTTGACTATGCCGATGAACAAGATACCGATATTATTATTCTGGGTACTCATGGTCGCAGCGGGTTAATGCATTTATTGATGGGTAGTTTTGCTGAAACAGTTATGCGTGAGACAAATTTACCATTATTAATCATTCGTAGTGAAAGTGAAGCATAAATAACATAAAAAACTGCTTCGATAAGAAGCAGTTTTTTTAATGTATCTGAACACATTAGTTTATGAGAGTTCTATCAATTCAAGTGTTGTGCTGTTCAGATATAAAGCTAAGTGATTTCATACAAAATGAAGAATAATGTAAATTGAAAATCAGATGATTTAGTATAAAATTTGAAGTAAAATCAATAATGATATCAATGTGATTCTTGTGTGTTCATGCTAATAAAGTAATTAAATATAATTAATACTTTTAAAAGTATTCTCCTATTAAATTAGAAATAGTTTCAATCGACCATTTTAGAAGATTAATTAATAATAATTATCAATTACTTTATCATTTAAAGAAAAGTAATACATTTTGACGTATCATTTGTCATTTTGCTGGCTTTGATTGAATAATTTTTTCAATAAAAGTCATATTGTTATATTATAAAATCAGTTTTATGTAAATTTATTTTTGGTTTTCAATAAATATGAATAATAAATAATAAAGATATGAATTCATTAATAGATTAAATTTATTAGCCATTTATAATGCTCATTATGACTTTAAATAATAGATTCGGAATTCAGTTTTAGCAAAGCTATATTATTTGTATTTTAAAATCAGACAGTTTAGCTAAATTTATTTTTACAATTTAACAACTGTCTGATTTTAAGAATTTCAACGAATATATTTTTTATGAATTTCTTTAAATTGAGGGTGGGTTGCTGCGCCAAGCCATTCAAAGGCAATCATTTCACGGCCTACGATTTCACAGCCATGAGCCTGTAAACGTGCAATAGCTAGCTCTACATCTTTGGTTTGACGAGAACCGATTGAATCAGCCACCACAAAGACCTCATAGCCATTACTTCGCAGATCCAGTGCAGTTTGTAAAACACAAATATGTGCTTCAATCCCAGTAATCACAATTTGATTGGCATTATTAAATAGTTGTGGCGTTAACACTCCTGCAGCAAAAACAGAAAAAGCTTGTTTATGCACAATTTTTGCATTCGGAGCAGCCTTTAGAATTTGCTCTGTGGTTGCTCCAATTTTATCAGCACAATGTTCGCTAATAATAGTTGGGATGGCCAGATCATTGGCTAAAGAAGCCAGCCATAAATTATTAGTCAAAAGTTGATCATTATCGGTTATGGCTGGTAATAAACGAGTTTGCAGATCAATCATTAATAAAGCGGAGTGTTTGTTGTTTAGTAACATGATATGACTTTCAATTTGAGTAAATCACAATTGTGAGCAAGCTAGTGTTGATATCTCTTCTGTCATTTGTGGCAAAAGAGTGGGTTATGCATTCATTTTTTATATAGAATAACGCCAATTTATCGTGCTGGAATGGTACCCAGACGTTTCGTTAGTGAATTTCTGGATTCACCAAAAATATGAGCATAATAAATAGTATTGGCCATCACATTTTTCACATATGTACGGGTTTCATCGAAAGGAATCGTTTCCGCATAAATAGCGCCCTCTAAAGGAAAGTTGGCTTGCCAGCGTCGAGCACGACCTGGCCCGGCATTGTACCCAGCGGTAGCTAATACTTCATGTCCCAATTGTCGACGGGCATTGGCCATATACCATGTACCCATACGGATATTGCCTTGCATGGTATTAATTTCACTACTATCCATGTTCAGTTTTCGGGCGATTTCACGGGCAGTAGCTGGCATTACCTGCATTAAGCCTGCTGCTCCTACGCTAGATTGTGCTCCGATCATGAATCGACTTTCCTGTCGTATTAATCCATACACCCACGACGGATCAATACCTACCTCATTGGCATAGCGTACGGTTAATTCTTTAAATGGAGCAGGGTAGCGCAGGTTATAATTTAATTTATTATCAGCTCTGTCAGCGCTATAAATACCCATTTCATAAAAACCATTACTTTCAGCCAGTGTTGCAGCGGCGATCAAAGTTTCTTCGTTAAAATCTCGAATAGCATAACGCCATTCTTGTTGTGCCTGTTTACGCATTGGCCAGTTATTTTCGCCTTGTGCTGTCCGGAACAAAACCAAAGCACGATCAATTTTTCCATCTCCAGCTATTGTATTTTGCAAATGTTTGCTGCTCTTTTCAACAGTATTTCGTGTATCAACTTTTTTGCCTAAAGCTTCTTGTGCGAGTAATGAGTAAAAATTACGGCCACTTTTAGCAGCGCGCATAAACATTTTTTCAGCATTACTGGTTTGTCCCTGTGCCTGATAACAGCGTCCAAGCCAGTATTGCCATGTAGCTTGTTGTTGTAATTCTTCTGGCATGCTGTGAATAATTTGGCTCAATTTCTGCCAACGTTGCAAACGTAAAGCAGAGCGAGCATACCATTCCCACATTTCTGTATCCATCTGTTGTGGGTCGGCACGATCGAAATAATTAATTGCAGTCTCTGCATTCAAACTATAAGCCTGTGTTAATCCTAATTGTGCCCAGCCAAAGCCGATTTGTGCTGGTGTAAGATTGGCTGAGATTTGTTGTAACGTGTATGCTGCATTGGCCTTATTTCGATTCTCCTTACCAGTAACTTGGTACAACAATGCTTCTTGTGCACCCATGCTGCTACCAGCCGAACTGGTTAAAGGGTTCGGTAAAGGACTTCCTAAAGCCTGAGCTAAATTACGAGCATTAGAAATCTGATTTTTGGCCAGTAAAACACGAACGCGATGCCAGCCATTTTGCTGACTGATTTGCTGGTTTTTTGCCGTATATTCTAAGAGTCTGTTACATCCTGTTGATAAACCAGAGCTATATTGACTTAATTGATTGACAAATGCCTGATCATGCTCCATTCCACCCAAATTGGCATAACATCGTGTTTCCTGATCTATTGATTTATGGTCGAGCAGAGCATATTGCTCCTGAAATTTGCTCCAGTTTAGCTGTTTACCCAGTTGTTGAAGTAAAGCATTACGCAAACTGTTGCTCATAGCACTTGCCGGTAAACGCTGTAAAAATTGCGACGCAAGCTCAGTATCACCACTTTTAGTGGCTTTTAATAAAGTTTGATATTGCTGATAATTATTAATGATACGATCAGGTGATTCGGTAGCCTGTGTTCCAACAAGTATGCCAGCACTTGAATTAATGGGTTGAATGGGTACTTCCTGTTGATTGCTGCAGGCAGCTAAAATCAATGCAGTCCCCGAAATTAAAGAATAAGAAAAGTTTAAACTCGATTTCAGCTTTTTTATTTTTTTAATCAATTTGATTCCTTTAATTTTGTCATAATAATTAGAATACTTATTTTTTCCAATAAGCTGGAGTAAAAAGAATAAAAACAGTAAATATTTCCAGTCGACCAAGTAGCATAAGCATAATGCATAACCACTTCTGGATGTCAGTGAGCATAGCAAAATTATTTGAAGGACCCACAGCACCTAATCCAGGACCAGTATTGGTAATAGAGCTGATGGCAGCGGTTAATGCTGATAAAAAATCCAGCCCACTTATCATAAGGGCAAAACAGAATAATATGATAGTAGTAAAATAGACAAATACAAATGCCATAACAGTAAGCGCACGGCGATCAGGTATGTTAATACCATTAATTTTTACCACACTGATTGCATTAGGATGCAACATCATAATCATCTCACGCAAACTGAATTTAAATAGTACAATTGCCCGTATAGTTTTAATACCCCCGCCGGCAGAGCCTCCGTTTGATAGAATATTAGCTAGAAAAAACATCCATAATGAAGCGATAAGAGGCCATTTGCCAAAATCAGTATTGGCATAGCCGTTTGCCAATCCGATGGAAATGAGATTAAAACCTGTGTAGCGAAAAGCATCTATAAAAGAATAATAACTTTGCCACCATAAATAAAGAGAAATAGCAATAAAACTAAAAAAAAGTACACTGATTAGTACTTTTACCTCTTCATCTTGCCAGTAAAAACGCCAGCTTTTTTGACGCAATGCATTGTAGTGATTAGTAAAATTGATAGCACCTAAGAGTGTAGCAATACAAAGAATAATTTCTATAGGTACTGAATTGAAATAAGCAATACTATTATCATGAGTGGAAAATCCACCCAGAGAAAATGCTGACATAGCGTGACAGATGGCATCAAACCAATTCATTCCAGCTAACTTTAAAGCTAACACCGTAATCAGGGTAAATAATAAATAAACACCCCACAGTTTTTTAGCAGTTTCAGAAATACGAGGCGCCATTTTATTATCTTTATTTACACCTGGTATTTCAGCTTTAAATAATTGAGTGCCGCCGGCGCCAAGCATGGGTAAAATGGCTACGGCCAGCACAATAATGCCCATACCACCCAACCAATTGAGCATATGGCGCCAAAAATTCAATGATGGTGCTAAGGTATCCAGACTGGTTAGAATGGTTGCACCTGTCGTTGTTAATCCAGAAATAGCTTCAAAATAGGCATTAGTAAAACTAAGTCCGGGCAAATAAATATAGAATGGCAGACAGGCAATCAGTGCGAATCCGATCCATAACATAAAAACTAATGTATACCCATCTCGTGGTCGTAATTCACGGTTATAGCGCATGGTCAGTAACCATGTAATGGCACAAGCACCAATACTGATACCTGCAGTAAAGGCGAATGCTGGGAATACATGATCCATGTACATTAAAGAAACTATGGTTGGAATCAGTAATAATAATGAAAATAAAAAACCAGTTTTAGCTACAAGATGAGCTGTTGGGGCAATTTTGTTAATAAACCCCAATTCTTTATGGTGCAGAGCAAATCGAATGTGAAAATGGTTCATAAAGATCTGCCTTATGCAAAAAATCCCAATTTAACCTGAATCAATTTCTCCAGATGAGGCATTGCCTGACGATTAGACACAAAAAATATGACGTGATCACCTTCTTTTAATTCAATATCGTTATGTGCCATAAAGATTTCATCATTGCGTACAATTGCAGAAAAATAACAGTCATTTGGTAGCCGAACACGTGACATTTTTCGCCCAACCAGTTTGGATGTGTGTTTGTCGCCATGTAGCACGACTTCGATTGCCTCGGCGTTATCCCGGCGTAAGGGATGAAAAGCCACCACGTCACCCATATGAACATGAGTTAATATAGAACCAATGGTGATCAAATGAGGAGAAATCACAATATTGATGGTATTACCCTGTAGTAAATCGACATAACTGCGACGATTGATTATCGACATTACTCTTTTGGCGCCCAGGTTTTTCGCTAGGATAGATGACATAATATTATTTTCATCATCGTCAGTCAGTGCGCAGAAAATATCAATTTCATCTATATATTCATTTTCCAATAAGCTTTCATCCGAAGCATTACCATTTAACACCAAAGTGTTATTTAAATTTTCTGCCAGCCATTCCGCTCGTTCTGCTTTACGTTCAATAATTTTAATATCCAGAATATTTTCTAGTTTTTTGGCTACCCGAAAACCCACATTGCCACCACCGGCAATCATGATGCGTCTGGTACGCTGTATAACTGGTCTCAATTCACGCATCACTTCTTCAATATGTGCCGTAGGTATGAGCACAAATACTTCGTCATCTTCCTCTAAAATTGTACTGCCGGTAGGTATGATTAATCTATCGTGACGATAAATAGCACATATTTGACAATCGACATCAACTTTAAGATGTTCTTTTAATTTGCTGATTGACTGGTTAACTAATAAACCGCCTCGTCTGGTTCTAAGCACGACAAGTCGTACTTTATTTTGGGCAAAACTAACAATCTGTAAAGCACCCGGATAGATTAGCAAATTAACAATCTGATCAGTCACTAATTGTTCTGGACTAATCGTTTCGGTAATATTAAAAAAATCTAGAGTCGTTTTGTTTGTTTCATTATCAGTTTCGAATTCGACAAAATCACTATAGCGCACTCGTGCTATGCGGTTAGGTATATTAAATAGAGAATAAGCTATTCGGCACGCGGCCATATTGGTTTCATCATTTTGGGTTAATGCTAAAAGCATATCAGTATCTGTCGCTCCTGCTGCAGACATAACAGAAGGCCAGGCACCATTACCAAGAATAGTTTGCACATCCAAACGCTGACTAATTGTTTGCAAGGCTTTTTCGTTTGTATCAATAATGGTGACATCATTCTGACTCATTTTGGCCAGATTACTGGCTATGGTTGAACCAATCTGCCCACATCCCAGAATCAAAATTTTCACGATAACCCATTCTCCTCTATTAATAATATTTCTATTGTATCCTTAGCATCCGTTTCTGCAAATATTGGTTGATTTACAACACAATGAAATAAATCTGCAAAATAATTTAACATAAATAAATTTTCGCAGAATATTGACTTAACAATATTATTAATAAACAAAAAAAATTGTATGCATTTTAAATTATATTCTAATTTACTAAATTTTGATAAACTTATTGATAAACGTCATTAAATTACCATATTATTAATAATACAAAACATAATATAGCATTATGTAAATTATGTTCTTATTAATTTTTTACTCCATTAATTTCACTCACAAAACGGAAAAATCAATGCAACGCCAAAAAATTAAATGCAAATTGCTTGCAATCGCTACATCCCTTTTCGTATTTAGTGGTTGTACCCAAGTAGCCGATTTGGCAGGGTATGATTCGAAGACATTAAATGAGGATTCAGCTAAAAGTTATGCTCAATTAATTAATAAATCTCGCGCAGCTGGAGCCGTTGATAATAATAGTGCTGTAGCAAAAAGAGTTAAGACTATTTTTAATCGTATGCGTCCTTATGCAGATGCTGCTAACAAAACTGGAGAAGTATTTAACTGGCAGATGAATGTTATTCGTAGCAATGACGTTAATGCTTTTGCTATGCCAGGTGGCAAAATGGTGGTATTTACAGGCATAGTAAATAGACTGAAATTGAATGATAATGAAATAGCTGCAATCATTGGTCATGAAATGACTCATGCTTTGGAAGAACACAGTAAAAAAGCAGCTGGGCAGCAAATTATTACTAATACCGCTTTAAAAGCTGGTGGTTCAATTATCCAATCTAAAACCGGATTGAATAGTAGTACTGTAGATTTGTACAAAAATACTTTAGGTAAATATGGATTAACATTGCCATTTTCACGTCGTCAAGAAAATCAGGCTGATATAGGTGGTCTGCGTTTGATGGCACAGGCCGGATATAATCCTGAAGCAGCGGTGACTGTATGGCAAAAAATGAACAATGTAATGGGTAATAACAGTTCTACAAGTTTATTGTCTACCCATCCAAGCAACGATTCTCGAATCGCTTCTATTCAGAAAATGTTGCCTGAGGTTATGCCTCTGTACGAACAGTCTAAATATAGAACAAGTAAATCTAGTGTAATAAAAACCAAAAGAAAACGTTAATAAAATATTTCAATCTAACCTGCGAATAAAATATTGAAATAGTCTTAAATGTATTGAATCAATACTTCACCCGTAACTATTAAATACCATAATGAATATCCACTTATTGCAACTTCTGATGGTAAGTTACGGGTAAAACACTTGCTACTTTAGGCTGTCTGCTAATAGCGTAATTATATCTAAATGAGGCCTACAAATGACTAAAGTAGCAGATGGTTCTAAACCAATATACGCTATTTATATTACCTGTTGTTTAGGATTGTTCTTATCAACACTAGATAGCGGTATTATCAATTTAGCGCTAAATACATTTTCCATCAATTTTAATGTTTCTTTGGAATATATTGGATTATCTGTAACTTTATATTTACTATTTTTGATTATTTTTCTTGTTCCTAGCGGTTGGTTTGGTGATTTTATAGGACAAAAAATAGCTTTAATAATAGGTTTCTTGCTTTTTGGTCTAACCTCGTTGATTGCAGGTTTTTCTGAGTCTGCGAATCAGCTTATTATATCAAGATGTGGACAAGGAATCGGTGCCGCACTATTGCAGGCAAATTGTTTGGGGTTGGCTGGTTTACAATCACCGAAACAAAAAATTAAATTAAATTCTTTCATAATGTTGGCTATAAGTTTAGGACCAATTCTAGGTCCTTCTTTTGGCGGTGTTATTTTAAAAATATGGGGATGGCAATTCTTGTTTTTAATTAATGTTCCATTATGTATTATGGGATGTTTTTTTTCTTTGCAAGTCACCAAAACATTTGACATACTAAAAAAAGAGGCCTTTGATTTAAAAGGAATGATACTATTTTTCATGATGTTAGTCGGTTGTGTTGCTCTTATTTATTCTAATAGTATAAATTTGTCATTGATTGAAAAATATTTTATTGGTATTTCTACATTAATCATATCTTTATTTTTTTGGAGAATGGAATTTAAGTGCCTCAATCCTTTTTTTCCTGTCAAACTATTATTAACCTCGTCAATTAGATACATTTCAATTGGCAGTTTGATATTTGGGTTGACAGCGGGTATGATTTTTTCAGCATCACCCCTCATATTTATTAGAGAAACTAGTTATCCTATTGACTATATAGGACTAATTTGTACTGCTTCACCCATTGGCGTTATATTAAGTGTGTTTGTAAAAAAAGTAATAAATTCAAATTGTAATAAAATTATACTAATTTATGCATTACCACTTATGCTAGTGGCTTTTGCCTTACTTTTTTTTGTAAGCTTTAATATCTCAGTCTTTAATTATGTTATAGCAGCTTTGTACTACGGTTTAGGTGGCGGACTGTTTCAAAGTTCATTACTTCAGATAGCAATGGATAAAAATAAAGATAAACAATCAACGATTGGCGGCTTGCTAAGGCTTTTTCAAAATGGAGGAATTATTATTGGGGTAGCTTGTTCTTTAACCCTATTAGAAACAAATATTTCTCCTTTAGAGAATATTTCCACTTATCAAAAATTATGGGGCATCACTTTTAGCGTACTCATAATCATGTTTGTTTATTCATATGTTTCTTTATTAAAGATAAAAAAATGAATTGAAAAATCATTTTGCTCAGGGAATTAACAATTCAAATAAATTCTTATTCAAAGTAAACCATCATATACAAAAGTGCTCGAAGAACCCGAACAATCACGTTCAATTAAGCCAAATAAACCATTATAAATAACTGATAAAATTGCTAAAATAATGAAGAGACTAGACTGGTTTTAAACATTGAACAGGTAAATTATTTCTTTTTAACGAAACTCCGTTGTGTTCCAACAAAACGAGGCTTCTGACCACAATATTATGAAAGTACCTCTTGTTAGTTTAAAGGTATATCATTACGTAACACAATTGTCGATTTAAACATAATTTTATTAAATATTTTTCGTAAATGAATAAATATATTTTTTGATAAATTTTTCTGTGTGATATAAATTACGCCGAATTCTTCCAAAGAATCACTGTAAACATGATCCTTTCTTATATTGGAATAGATATCCTGAATACTTTTATCTAATCTGTAAAGATACATATTTTGGCAAATTAGTTTTTCGGCTTCACTGCAGGAATAATTAGGTTTAACACTCTTTTTTTTATGATTTTAACTCTAAGATTAAATTAAAGATATATACTAATTATTATTCTTTTTTTTTGCAAAAAGTGTCTTAGTTTCATCGATATTAGAACAAAAAATATCTATTAAGTTTACTCATTGCTCTATTTTAATATTAAAAGATTGCACTGTTAGCGTTTTATCTTTATTTATTCCTATATTATTATTGAGGAATTCATCAAAATTAATCTTAAATTTATTAATCTTGTAATTTAAGCGAGTTTCTATCACTCATATACTTTCGATACAGTGTGAATTTGAGTATGTTCGGTTTTTGTTAAATTAATATGATCAGTTTTGTTAAAAACGGATGAATGATAAAAAAAATAATAATTTAAAATAACGAAACCTTTTTTTCCTAATAAATTTAAGCTGGACATATGCATATTTGTCTTTGTATGTTGATTTGTTTTTAATTTCAATTTGTTATCCATTATCGACTAGATAATATTTAAAATATTCTTCATCATTTATCTAAATAAGCACAACCTGCAAAAATTCAACATTTATTATAGTTACTAAAAATTTCATATATTGAATAAGGTTATTAATAATAATATGGCAACGCATCTGCATACAGTATCTTTTTTTCACAAATACCATTTTAAATTATTTACTTCAAAGACAATAAAATCATGAACGATATAGCCAATTATACTAACAAAGAACTAAATGAATTTATCATACAATGATAATGAGGATTTTTGTGCGGTTCTTTTTTCCAAATATGCTTGTAAGGTATGAGTCAATTCATGATATTAACAGCTGTAATTTCGTCATTTCTCAAATTCAAATTTTTGATTATGGCGGTATAGACCACGATTCTCATGCGCATAGTTAAGACACTTGTTTCATCTACATCAATTAATGATAGTAGTTAATCAAGCTTTACCCCGGTTATAAATGCTTCATCCGCATAAGGATTAAAAGCATAAAACTTGATTGACACGTTAAGCCAGAGTTATTGTGGCCTCGATTTTATTTTATAAGCGAGTTTGACTGATCAATTTAGTATAGCTTTGCGCAGCTGATAATTCATATGTTATGTATTTTAACTAACCGTATCTACGATTTGAATATAAACTTTCAAAAGTCTATCTGGATTTCTCACTATAAGTACTTCATAAATTATTCGTGTCATGATTGTTTTCTATTCCATTTAACTAAGTTATTTGAAATAATATGTATAGGCATAAACATTAAATAATGAAAATATAGATTAATGACAAAATACCGTAATTTTAATATATTAACTATATTTAACTTTAACAATGATAGAGAAATAATTTTATCCGGAGTTATTTTGGAGTATGATAATTAACGTCAAAATTTAGTTTTTAAGTAGTTACCATAATAATTTCAGGAACATAACACTAAGGAAGTTCACGATGTTAGACGCTTATCGAACAGCAGCAGCTGAACGCGAGGCAAAGGGAATCCCACCTTTACCTTTAACTGCCCAACAAACAGAAGAACTAGTGGAATTACTACAACACCCGCCAGCAGGTGAAGAAGAATTTCTTGTTTATTTGTTGTCTTATCGGGTTCCGCCAGGTGTAGATGATGCTTCCAAAGTCAAAGCAAATTTTTTAACGGCCATTGCTGAGGGTTCACTTAGCAGTCCGTTAATCGATCCAAAAATGGCAGTAGAGTTATTAGGCACTATGCAGGGTGGGTACAATGTCCATCCATTAATCAAGTTTTTAGACTCAGCTGAACTGGCACCTATTGCCGCTAATGCCCTCAAACATACGCTGCTGATCTTTGATGCTTATCATGATGTCGAAGAGAAAATGCATGCTGGCAATAGCTATGCAAAAGAAGTTATTCAATCGTGGGCTGATGCAGAATGGTTCACTTCGCGAGCTAAAGTTCCAGAAAAAATCACCGTTAGTGTTTTTAAAGTGCTGGGTGAAACTAATACAGACGATCTTTCTCCAGCTACTGAAGCATGGAGTCGCCCAGATATTCCATTGCATGCTTTAGCTATGCTTAAAAACCCTCGTGAAGGTATTCAACCCGACAAAGAGGGTGAAATTGGACCGATTAAACAACTGGAAAGTTTAAAAGCTAAAGGTCATCCCGTTGCTTATGTTGGTGATGTGGTTGGAACGGGGTCTTCGCGCAAATCAGCTACTAATTCACTCATTTGGCTGACTGGACAAGATATTCCTTTTGCTCCTAATAAACGATTTGGTGGTATATGTCTGGGTGGCAAAATAGCGCCCATTTTTTTCAATACTCAGGAAGACTCCGGCGCATTACCGATTGAAGTTGATGTAACTAATCTGAATATGGGTGATGTAGTTGATATTTTACCTTATGCAGGCAGAATTGAAAGAAATGGCAAAACAGTTACTGAATTTCAATTAAAATCGCCTGTAATTTTAGATGAAGTTCAAGCTGGCGGGCGCATCAATTTAATCATCGGCCGTGGCCTGACAACCAAGGCGAGAGAAACATTAGGGTTGGGCGAAACCGATATATTCCGTTTACCACATGCGCCTGAACCGAGTACTGCAGGTTTCACGCTGGCACAAAAAATGGTTGGACGTGCCTGTGGCTTACCAGAAGGTCAGGGCATTAGACCGGGTACATACTGTGAACCACGTATGACAACTGTAGGGTCTCAGGACACAACCGGACCAATGACGCGCGACGAGCTAAAAGATCTTGCTTGTTTGGGTTTCTCTTCTGATTTAGTAATGCAATCTTTTTGTCATACCTCGGCTTATCCGAAGACCGTTGATGTACAGATGCATAAGGATTTACCAGAATTTATTTCATCTCGTGGCGGAATTGCTTTACGTCCCGGTGATGGCATTATCCATTCTTGGTTGAACCGGATGTTATTGCCAGATATGGTAGGAACAGGTGGCGATTCACATACACGTTTTCCTCTAGGTATTTCCTTTCCAGCCGGATCTGGTTTAGTGGCTTTTGCAGCCGCTACCGGTGTGATGCCTTTAGATATGCCGGAATCTGTACTGGTGCGTTTCACAGGGCAGATGCAGCCGGGAATTACTTTGCGTGATTTGGTTAATGCTATTCCGTTGCAGGCTATTAAAGATGGATTACTGACTGTTGCAAAAGCTGGCAAAAAGAATATATTCTCAGGTCGTATTCTGGAAATAGAAGGTTTACCAGATTTAAAAGTTGAACAAGCGTTTGAATTAACTGATGCATCAGCAGAACGTTCCGCAGCTGCTTGTACAGTAAAACTGAATGAACAACCGATTAAAGAATATTTGCAATCAAATATTGTTCTTCTGAAAAATATGATTGCAGATGGTTATCAGGATGCACAAACCTTAAAACGTCGTATTCAGAAAATGGAGGAGTGGCTAGCAGCACCACAGTTACTGGAAGCAGATGCAGATGCTGAATATGCAGCGGTAATTAATATTAATATGAATGAAATTACTGAGCCTATTCTCGCTTGTCCTAATGATCCGGATGATGTTAAACCATTGTCAGAAGTGGCTGGAACCAAAATTGATGAAGTCTTTATTGGTTCATGTATGACTAATATAGGTCATTATCGTGCTGCTTCTACTTTACTGGCGGGGAAAACCGATTTGCCGGTACGTTTATGGATTGCACCACCTACCAGAATGGATGCTAAAGAACTTTCTGAAGAAGGTTGTTACAACGTTTTAGGCCGAGCCGGAGCCAGAGTGGAAACTCCCGGATGTTCACTATGTATGGGAAATCAAGCTCATGCAAGAGATGGTTCAACCGTGGTATCCACTTCGACACGTAATTTCCCTAATCGTCTGGGTAAAAATACACAGGTGTTTTTAAGTTCAGCAGAATTAGCTGCTATATGTTCTAAATTGGGGCATATTCCTGATTTAAACGAATATCAGCAAAATATTGCTATCATTAAGGATAAAGGATTGGAGATTTATCGTTATATGAATTTTGATCAAATTCACGATTATGTTAATGTGGCTGCATCTGTAGAAGCATAAGATCTATCTATCGCAATTTTCAAGGGACTGTTTTAGGCAGTCCCTAATTTATTTTTGGTATTTAAGTTTTGGAATTTTCTATCCATTTTCTTTAGCTAAAAAAATTGGTATTGAAATCAAATTATCAAAACATTAAATGGAATAAGATGATGTTATTCGCACTATTATTACAGCGTAAGCAAAAGAAACAGAAATTACCAAACAGATGCTAATTTATATTTTGTTTTAAATTAATTCATTAGTTAAATGATCATTAATGTTTAAATTTATGCAAAATAGTTTTATAACGCAATGAAGTTTAACCTAGTAATAAATTGTATTTGTGGACCTTATCCATTAAATTTTTAAGAGATTTATTTAGATCATAAATCTGTTTAAGTTAAAGGAAGATATGTTTGAATATCTATTAGCATCTAATAAACAAATCTGTTAAGATCAATTAAGGTAAATGATAATTTTAATATTATGATTTAACAAATTTTTTTAAATAATTTAAGATTTGCAAAAGAGGAGCAGAAATGAATATTGCATCTAGTATAACGGATTTGATTGGTCATACACCGTTAGTTCAATTAAATAGACTTGGGGCGGGACTACCAGGCAAGCTTGTGGTTAAGCTTGAGTTTTTTAATCCCGGTAGTAGCGTTAAAGACCGTATTGCTGTCAATATGATAGATGCTGCGGAAAAGGCCGGTAAAATTAATTCCAATACTGTTATCGTGGAACCCACTAGTGGAAACACTGGTATTGGATTAGCGATGGTGTGCGCAGCCCGAGGTTATAAATTAATAATTACTATGCCCGATACTATGAGTAAAGAGCGTAGAATGCTATTACGCGCTTATGGCGCAGAATTAGTTTTAACCCCTGGAGCGGAAGGGATGTCAGGTGCGATTGCGCGTGCTCAGGCTTTTGTGGATGCGGAGCCAGACAAATATTTTATGCCTCAGCAATTTGAAAATCCCGCCAATCCTGAAATACACCGTCAGACTACAGCTCAAGAGATATGGCAGGATACTGATGGAAAGGTCGATATTTTTGTGGCCGGAGTAGGCACCGGTGGAACAATAACCGGTGTCGGTGAAGCTTTAAAGAACAAAAAACCACAATTGCAAGTTTATGCTGTAGAACCGCAAGCTTCACCTGTATTATCAGGAGGAGCAAAAGGACCACATCCTATTCAGGGTATCGGCGCAGGTTTTGTACCAAAAATTTTAAATACTGATATTTATGATGATGTTATTTTGGCACCAAACGATGAATCATTTGCAACAGCTCGCGAAATGGCATCAAAAGAAGGCATTCTGGTCGGTATTTCCTCAGGCGCTGCTGTCTGGGCTGGGCTACAACTAGCGGCTAAACCTGAAAATGCCGATAAACTTATCGTGGTATTGATACCGTCATATGGAGAACGTTATTTGTCAACACCATTGTTTGCTGATTTAGCTTAAAAATGTTAATTATGTGAAATTAAACCACATATTTAAATTGGTTTTATTTTCCTATGATGGCTGTGATACAATTAATATTAACAATTGTACAGCCATACGCTGAAGCTAGCTGGCTTTTTATTTTGTTTTAAGCAATTTATTGAGTAAACAAATGATGAAAAATATATTAGCATTAAGTGTTATTGCAGTATTGATGAGTGCTTGTACTACCTTTGATGTACCAACTTTTGGTAAGAATCCAAATAACAAACCTGGCTCGCAGCCAGGGAAAGTTGAATATGGAACGGTGAAAGGAAATTCATATCAATTGGCAGGCAGTCATTGGTCTGATGTATCCAGGATTAGAGATGAAGCTACGCGTTTAAGCTATCGTGTAGCACAAGGTTCGATGACTAAGGTTCAAGCTGCTCAGATGTTGAATCAATTTCGTATTGCACAGGTAGGCCATAATATCATCGATGATGATATGTATGATATATATCTGCGTAGTGCGGTAGAAAGCCAGCAAGGTTCTATTGATACAGCACAATCCAAAGGCTATATCAAGAATGCTTTATCCGGTTGGCAACAACGTTGGCCAAATATGAAAGAAAAACCCTCCAATCCAGCTTTCACCAATTTTCTGATGGAAGTCATGAATATGAAACCATTACAATAAAATGTTTGTAAGATATATTACCCCGTCAATGGTTCAATACTGACGGGGTTTTATTTTGTAATAAATATTTTCATAAGATAAGCTAAAAGTATTATCTAGTTTACAATTTAGAATTAAATATTGATGTTAACTTGGAGAATATTTGTTTTGCAATAGATAATTATCAAAATGTTGTTGCCGATTATTAGGCAAACTAATGTTTATTATTCTGCTTATTCAATACTATAAATTTCTGCTGCATATAACAAGGTAGAAATTACATTATTATGTATATTTCGTATTTATGAAATTTTTATGCTTTAGAATTAATTAATCTGCTCAGACTACTGATGGCTATTATGCTGTGCATAAATGAAACCTAAATTTATCATAAAAAAAGACAGATAATTGATTTATCTGTCTTTTGAACTTTTTAAACGATTTCAGCTTTTTCTATGATGACATTTTCAACTGGTACATCCTGATGGCCGGCACGATTACCCGTTTTAACGGTCTTAATTTTATCGACTACATCCTGTCCTTCTACAACTTTTCCAAAAACTGCATAGCCCCAGCCATGCATATCAGGTGCAGTATGATTGAGAAAGTCATTATCCTTTACATTGATAAAAAATTGAGAGCTGGCAGAATGAGGTTGCATAGTTCGTGCCATAGCAATGGTATAACGATCGTTTTTCAATCCATTTTTAGCTTCATTTTCAATCGGCTCATGAGTAGGTTTTTGCTGCATATTTTGGTCAAAACCACCACCTTGAATCATAAAATTGTCAATAACTCGGTGAAATATGGTGCCATTGTAGAAGCCTTCTTTGACATATTGCTCAAAATTAGCTGCCGTTTTGGGCGCTTTATCGTGATCCAGTTCTATACTGATAACACCAAAATTGGTGGTTAATTTAATCATGTTCATCTCCTGATGATTGAATGGATAAGGGTTAGTACCCGATAAGGTTAATAATTCTGATGCTTGGCCGTAATGTAATCCACTTCTTCCTTACTTCCAAGTACAACGGCAACGCGTTGGTGTAATTGATTAGGTTGTATATCAAGAATATTGTCTTTGGTATTGGTGGCGACGCCACCAGCTTGCTCTATCAGTAAACTCATGGGATTTGCTTCATACATCAGCCGCAATTTACCTGGTTTGGAAGGATCACGTTGGTCTTGCGGGTATGTGAATATGCCTCCGCGTATTAATATACGATGTACTTCTGCAACCATGGATGCGACCCAACGCATATTGTAGTCTTTACCACGTGTTCCAGTTTTTCCGGCTAATAATTCAGCAACATATTGTTGCATCGGTACCTGCCAATGGCGTTGATTAGACATATTAATGGCAAATTCGGCAGTCTGAACAGGAATTTGGGTATTTTCCTGAGTTAGTTGAAACTGGTTATTTTTATTCAGAGTAAACATGGCTATTCCATGTTTCACAGTCAGAACAAGAATAGTTTGCGGACCATAAAGGACGTAACCGCTTGCCAACTGTTGGCGACCAGATTGTAAAAAGCTTGTTGTGTTTAATTCACCATCAGGTTTTGGCAGAACAGAAAAAATCGTGCCAATAGATATATTTACGTCAATATTAGAACTACCATCTAAAGGATCAAATAATACCAAGTATTGTCCGTTATTATCGGTACTGACAAATGTGTCTTCTTCTTCACTGGCCAGTCCGGCAACAGCAGATTGTGCACTCAGGGTATTGATTAAAATTTGGTTGGAAATGACATCCAGTTTTTTTTGCTCTTCACCTTGTATATTGCCAGTACGAGCACTGCCTAGAATATTATCTAGTGCTCCTAAGCGCACTGCTTGATTGATTTGTAGACACGCTTCACTGATACTGAGCAGGGTAGCCGTCAGTTTGGGCGGTAAGCTGTGAATGTGTTGCTGTTGCTGGAGGTAGTCATTCAATAGTACGGACACGCTAATGCTCCCATATTAGAAGAGGTGTGATTATAACTTGACGATGAAAAGTTGGTTATTTGTTTAATAATTTTATCGAAGATAAAGTAGATGAACATTTATTCAAGCGATTGCAAATTGCAAATTAAAATGCGCATTTTTGTCTTGTCCTAACAGTTGAACTAAAGCTGGTAAGGCTTCAGATAGTATTTGTGGCAATGTATAAGGTGGATTTATGATAAATATCCCACTGCCATGCATGCCAAATCCATCTGCGCGGGGAGCCTGTACAAATAATTCGGCCTGAAGATAATTTTGTGGTGAGAGTTTCTGTAAATTATGTGGAAGCTGTTGGCTTTCAGTTCTACTTAGACAGGGATACCAGATGATATAACAACCAGCAGCAAATTTTTTCAATGCAGACTTCAGAGTGTCGATTACCTGCTGATAGTCCTGTTTCAGTTCATAGGGCGGATCAATTAATACAACAGCTCGTCGACTGGGCGGTGGTAGCATGGATAATAATCCTTTGAAACCATTATCACAAAATACCTGTGCGCGATTAGATGATTTTATTTGACGCATATTCTGACGCAATAATTCGGCATCAGTTGGATGAAGCTCAAAAAGCCGTAAGCGATCTTGCTCTCGCGATAATGCTTGTGCCAGCCATGGAGACCCACAATACAGATTACTGTTTTGCGGGAAAGATTCAGAGACAAAGTGACGGAAATGTTGTAAGCAAGGTGGTAAATTGTTGCCGTTGAGGATTTTTTGGATACCATTTTGGTATTCACCAACTTTTTGCGCTTCATCACTACTAAGATCGTATAATCCTGCCCCGGCATGGGTATCAATATAACAATATGCTTTATCTTTGTGCTGGAAATATTCCAATACACTCATCAAGCAATAATGTTTAAGAATGTCGGCATGATTGCCGGAGTGAAAGGCGTGACGATAACTTAGCATGTGAACTAAAGTGCTGTGTTTATTTAAGAGCAATGTGGTTTAATTGTACCGAATTTGACCGAATTATCGAAGTCTTAGCTGCAGTTTTATATGATTACAGAACCAAATAGTAAAAAATTTAATATGAAGATAGGTTAAGACATTACGTATGTCTTTGTTAGTTTTAATTAAAATGTAAAGTTACTCTGCTACACATATGAACAGTATCGAAATTGACGAATAGTCTTGATTTTGTTAAACAACAAAAATGTGACTTTATTTAAATTGATCATTTTATATTAGTTGCTTAAATGACAGAGTGAATTTAATAACGATATTGATGAATGTATATGAAACTTGCCATACGATATAGATGTTTAGCATTAAGGATAATAAAGCAAAAAGGGTGGGTATTTTATTTAAAGATTGATGCGATAATCATGAAGAAAAATTATTTTGGTTCATTGTTGGATTATTTTGCTTAATGAATCAGATAATTTTACAAACGAGAATCCGCCTTCATATTAATTTAAAAGAAAAATTAATTTGCGTGAAATAACAGAATCCACTATAAAGAATCACATCAATTGGAATGTTCAAAACCGCGCTAATCTAGGCGCGGTTTAATCAAGTAAAGGTTAAATCAGACGTTTAGCGCTCGTTTTATTTCAAAAGCTAAATTTGGATCCCACATTGCACCGGTAGCGCTCATAACCGCATCCGCTCCAGCAGCACGGTATTGCTGATAATGTTCTGCTGAACTCACGCCACCTACACCAATAATGGTGAAATGGTGGTTTAATTGCTCCCTTAATCTGGACAGTCTTTGCACCATATCCAAGCCCGCCCAGCGAATAGCATCTCCACAAATACCACCACTAGGTCTGTCTTTCCCCAGTGCAGGCTGACCAAGTTCGTCAACTGGGTATGCGGATAAAGTGTTAATGGTGCTGTAACCATCTACGACACCGTCCAATTTTTTCAATAATGGTAAAATGTCTTCGTCATTAGCAAAATAAGCCAGTTTTAACAGTAATGGTTTATCAGGTACGGCTATTTTGATTTCATTAGCCAGACGTTCCACTTTAGCAAAATCAAAACATAACAATTTGTTGGCACCTTCATTTGGACAGCTAAGGTTGGCTTCCAGAATTGGGGCACCGGTTTCGGTAACCATTATGGCAGCTAGAGCATAATCTTTTTCAATAGTGCTGCTGTTACCGGGTGTGCCTTGAAAACTACCAATAACATACTGTCCCTGCTTGGCTGCTGTTACCGCTTCGGCCATATCTGGTTGCCAGATATTAGGATCGAAAGAAGGTACGCCAAAGGAATTGGTAATGGAAATGGGCATATTGTAGTTTTTATCCGCTAGTACGGTATCGAGATTAGCTGATAATTTGCCTTTGGGGTGAATAGATAGAACATTAGGTAAAGGGTGGCTTTTATGTGCTTTAGTACGAACAGTTTTGTAAACACACAAATCAAAACCATAGGTAAATGCTGCTTTAACGAAGTTGGCATTTAATAATGGTCCTGCCGGTATTCCGAAAGGAAGATTAACTTCTAAATTTAAAAATTTACTGGTGTAGGGGGCATTAATTGGAGATTCTGGACGATGGCTGAAAGCACCAAATGGTCCCTGTTCGTAGTTATCTTCGTAACTTAACATCGGGTCATAAAATGGAGCACTAGTATTTTGCATAACAAATCCTGATAAGTTGATGGCAACTTGCCAGAAGTTAATTATACGAGCTTAATAGGTTGGTGATCTATTAATTACTAATTTATTCGTTAATGTTAAAAAAATGAATGGGCTATTATTAACTAATTTGTCATATATATTTAGATAAGTCATTGTCTGTTAGTATGTTAATTTATGTGTTGCAAGCTGTGTAATTAGATAAATATGTTGGCAATTAACTTTATTTATGACTTTGTTCAACAAAAATGGTGGAAGTTGGTAGGCAAATATTGATGGCAGTAATGAATTTATTTTAGTCAACAGGGCTGTTAATTCTGGTAGCCCTGTTGATTTTTATTGATTAAATAACTTTTGACTTAATTCAGCTCAGAAGTGCAGTTTGGACAGCGTTTCGCTGCAATTGGAATTTGAGTGCAGCATTCAGGACACTGTTTAGTGGTTGCTTTCGGGGCTGGAGCTTTGTGCAGTTTATTGATGGCTTTTACTAACATAAATATCGCAAACCCGATAATTACTAAACTTATGAGTGTATTAACAAATAATCCAATATTCAGCGTCACAGCTCCGGCAGCCTGAGCAGCGCCAAGGGTTTCATATGGACCGGGCGCTTTTGGACCATGGCGTAAGGTAATAAAGAGGTTTGAAAAATCAACGCCGCCTATCAATAAACCGATAGGTGGCATAATTATATTATCAACTAATGATTTAACCATATTGCTAAAAGCAGTACCCACTACCATACCAATTGCTAAATCAATGACGTTGCCACGTAACAAAAAGGCTTTGAATTCTTCGAAAAATTTCATATTCACTCCATGTCTGTAATTAGTTTAATTATTTTGCCTTTTTATAGTAGCGCGATTGGTTTCTTACACGGAATCAATTGCTTATTTTTGCAATGTAAAAAAATTGCCGGAAATTCATCCGGCAACTTTAGTATTTTTAACGAAATTGAATTATTTATATTTAATCTAAATCTTCAGGCACACCTAAGGCATTGATGCTGTAGCCACCATCGACGTAAGTAATTTCACCGGTTATGCCAGAAGCCAGATCAGAAAGCAGGAACGCTGCGGTATTACCGACTTCATCAATAGAAATATTACGACGAATAGGATTCTGAGCTGACACATGTGCCAGTAGGCGACTAAAATTGGCTATACCAGACGCGGCCAATGTTTTAATCGGACCAGCAGAAATACCATTGCAACGTATACCTTCTTGTCCCAGACAGGCGGCAGTAAAGCGAATACCCGCTTCCAGAGAAGCTTTTGCCATACCCATTACATTGTAATTAGGAATAGCGCGAACAGCACCCAGATAGGTCAAGGCAACAATAGCACTATTATGTCCAGTCATTAATGGGCGGGCAGCTTTAGCCAGAGCAGGTAAGCTATAAGCAGAAATTTCATGTGCTGTCATAAATGCTTCACGCGTCATGCTATCAAGAAAATCACCAGATAATGCTTCTTTTGGGGCAAAAGCGATCGCATGAACTAAGCCATCCAGTTGTGACCAGTGTTTACCAAGATCTGTAAATAACTGGCTGATTTCTTCATCGTTTTGAACATCACAGCGAAATACCAGTTCAGAATTGAAATCTGCTGCCATTTTACGAACGCGATCGGCAAGTTTATCTACCACATAGGTAAATGCCAGCTCTGCTCCCTGATCATGACAGGCTTTAGCAATGCCATAAGCGATAGAACGGTCGGAGATCATGCCAGTAATAAGGATTTTTTTGCCTTGCAAAAAGCCCATAGTTATATCCTTGCAGTGGTTTGCTTTTATCATAAAACGTGCATTATAACCGTAATTTACTTTACGCGAAATGTTAAGCTAGAGTAGATGCTTTAAAAAAAGTTGATTAATGCTCGATTTATGCGGTTATTTAAAAACATAATAATTGGCTTTAATTGTTTAAGCCAGACAAATAACTGTCAGCATCCAATGCGGCCTGACATCCTGACGCGGCACTGGTGATAGCCTGACGATAAATATGATCTTTTACATCTCCAGCTGCAAAAACACCTGGTATATTAGTGGCGCCGATATTACCTTCATTACCACCCTTGGTAATCAAATAACCTGTTTCATCCATATCCAATTGACCTTTGAATATGGCCGTATTTGGTTGATGGCCAATGGCAATAAATACGCCACTTACGGCAATAATTTTGGTAAGCTGATTATTATCAATAATTCGAACAGCATTAACGCCATTTTCGTCACCCAAAATTTCATCTATTTTGGCATTGAGCTGTAAGATAATTTTGCCTGCGTTAACGCGTTCCATCAGTCTTTCAATCATTATTTTTTCAGCGCGGAAAGTATCACGACGATGTATCAGGATCACGGTTTTGGCAATATTAGATAAATAGAGAGCTTCTTCAATTGCTGTATTGCCCCCACCAACGACAGCAACATCCTGATCTTTATAAAAAAAACCATCACAGGTTGCACATGCAGAGACCCCTCTGCCGGCAAATTTCTCTTCGCTTGGTAATCCCAGATATTTAGCAGATGCTCCGGTTGCAATAATGAGTGCATCACAGCTATAACTACCAAGATCGCCGATAAGGGTAAACGGGCGATGCTGTAAATCAACTTGATTAATGTGATCAAAAATCATTTCCGTGCCAAATCTCTCAGCATGTGCCTGAAAGCGTTGCATCAACTCTGGCCCTTGTACCCCTTCAAAATCCGCTGGCCAGTTATCTACTTCTGTAGTGGTCATCAGCTGACCGCCTTGAGCCAGTCCGGTAATGAGTGTTGGTTTAAGACCAGCTCTGGCTGCATAAACGGCAGCAGTATAGCCAGCTGGACCAGAACCAAGAATAATTAAACGACTGTGTTTGGTTTCACTCATGATATTTCCTTGTTACTTTAATCAATCTGAATTCAGCTAAATGCTCCATACTGTAGCATAATACGCGCAGCTGCTTAAACAATACTTCAAATGAAATTATGAATAAAAATGAGTTATTAATTTAGTCACAACAGAATTAATGATGTTCTACCAATATCCCTTTAAAATGGTATTGGGTACTGCAATATGGACACTGAATATTGCTGTTGGACTTAATGGGTAAAAACACGCGGGGATGACCATTCCAGGTTTCATGTTCGGGGCCTGTGCAGATTAAAGGTAAATCCTGTGCTGTGATCGTGATAACAGATGGTTTGTGTGTTGTCATGATATATTCCCGTAAACTTAAATTATTGGTTAAACAGTGGACTGTATAACGTTTGTTGTTTTAATTACATAATACTCGCGTATTGATGATTTTTATATCTTTGGCTAAAAGAAATCCCGGTTTTTAATTTACCTTTAGCTAATCACTTTCACGCATCATTTCAGGTAGAATGAGTAGTTAAAAATTCAGATTGAAGACCTCATTTATCATTTGAACGTTATAATTCAAATTATATGACGGTTAATAATTTCTGCAAATTGATGAAATTAGCCAGATTAAGCAGTTATTGAACAGTATTTTGATTGTTTACAGTGATTATACGACAATAATTTTTGAATGTATGTCTAAAAATTGTTGTGAAAAAATGGAATTTATATAATATCAAGTTATTAGGTTAGATAAACCATTTAGTCAAATATAATGCTTCAACTAAAATCAGTCTGACAACAAAAAATAATCAGTGAATTAAATCAAAATATGTTGTGTTGTCAGACTTTTAAATACCATTAAATCTAGTTGTTTCTCTTTTTTGGCAGCAGTAGATTTAATCGACGTAGGTTAGCCATGATTCGTACTTGGCGTTTTTACCATGTACTATGTCGAAATAGCGCTGTTGAATCTCAGTGGTTATTTCGCCACGAGTACCACAGCCAATAGTGCGACCATCAATTTCCCTAATTGGAGTAACTTCGGCTGCTGTACCAGTGAAGAAAACTTCATCAGCGGTATAAAGTTCATCACGAGTAATATGTTTTTCAATTACCGGTAAATTCATATCTGCGGCAATCGCAATAATGCTGCGACGGGTAATACCATCAAGTGCAGCATCTAAGGATGGTGTATAAATTTTGCCATCTACAATAATAAATACGTTTTCTCCAGATCCTTCTGCTACAAAACCCTGTGAATCAAGCATAATAGCTTCATCATAGCCATTACGGGTGGCTTCATTATTGGCCATGATGGAATTCATGTAGTTACCATTAGCTTTGGCTTTAATCATGGTGATGTTGGGGTGATGACGAGTAAATGAACTAACTTGTACCCGAATGCCTTGCTTGATTCCTTCTTCACCTAGATAAGCACCCCACGGCCAAGAGGCTACAATTACATTAACATCATGTTGATCAGGGGCTACGCCGAGTTTATTGGAACCATAAAATGCCATCGGGCGGAAATAACAAGAAACCAGTTTATTTGCCTTAACAACATCAATATGTGCCTGATTGATTTCTTCAGGTGTAAAAGGTAAGTGCATACCGGTAATTTTTGCTGAATTAAACAGGCGTTTGGTATGATCATGCAAACGAAAAATTGCAGTGCCGTTTTGCGCTTCATAGGCACGTACACCCTCAAATATACCCAACCCATAATGTAAGGTGTGAGTTAAAACATGAGTCTGTGCTTTGCGCCATTCAACCATTTTACCGTTGTACCAGATAAATCCGTCTTGGTCGGCCATAGACATAAACAAAATTCTCCAAAAAATGACATTAAGCTGCAACGATAGAAATACTGCTTTGCATAGGGTAAAGCAAAGTAAGAATTTTGACTTAAGCAGTTATGAAATGTATAGATAATGATGGTTTTTGGTCTTAATTTTAGCCATAAAGCACCATTTCCATAACTAATATTAAATTATTATACACTTCATAATAGATGGGTTGGCAATGATTATAGTTGCCGCTTTTTGCTATAAGGGGACTAAATCGTTTAAACTGTGAGCAATCTGTATTTTGTTGTCGATATCTTTACATATGATTGTTTTGAACTAAAACAATGCATTCAGGATGGGAAGTCATGAAGATTATTTATACTTTGATCAAACTGGTGGTGTTAATAGCATTGTTATTATTGGCAATTAGTAATACTCAAACCGTAACGTTTAGTTATTTACCTGGTCAATCTGTTGATCTGTCTTTAATTATTTTATTGCTGGTTTTTTTTGTTATAGGCGCTGTAGCCGGTGTTATGGCATTGTTTGGACGGTTATTGCAATTGCGCAATCATGTTAATCAGCTTCAGGCGAAAATCAAAAAAGAGCAGGAGCAAAATGCCCAATTGCTGTTGCAATCCAGTTCGGCACAGAATGCTCATCAGCCAGTATTGACGAATACCAAATTTTCAGACCAAAAGTAGTCGAGAAAGTTAGCAGCTAGTATGGATAGTAATGATTTTTGGATGTGGCTAGCACCGGTAATTCTTTTACCGGTATTTTTTGCCATGGGCTGGTTTGCTGCTCGAGTGGATATGCGCACTGTTTTAAAGCAAGCCAAAGCAATTCCAGAGGGATTTTATAAAAGTCTGGATGCTTTGGTTGAGCATAAAAGCGGAGTGGCTGTGCGGGCATTGGCAGAAGTGGTAGATCAGCAAAATGATGCCCAACAAAGTACTTATGAATTGCACTTGACATTAGGTAAATTATATCGCCAGCGAGGCGAAAATGATAAAGCCATTAATTTACATAAACGATTACTAGATTCTCCGGATACAATTGATGAGAGGCGGGATAATGTCACATTTGAGCTGGGACAAGATTTTCAGGCAGCCGGACTTGTCGATCGGGCTGAGCAGATTTTTGTTGGTTTAGAACAGGGCAGTAAGGCTAGAGCTGCACGGGAAATACTATTAAATATTTATCAGCAGGATCGCGACTGGGAAAAGGCGATCCAACTGGCGAAAGAATTAAGTGGTGGTGATCAGACATATCAGTTTGAAATTGCACAGTTTTACTGTGAACTAGCACAGCTGGCTTTTTACCAATCTGAATATCAGAAAGCACGGGAATATGCTTTTCAGGCTTTAGCTATTAATCGTAAATGCAGCAGAGCCAACATGATTCTAGGAGATGTTGAGCTTAAACAAAAAAATTATCAGGCAGCGATTGATGCTTATAGTGCCATAGAAAAACAAAACTATGAATACTTGAGTATGATAGGTGATCGCTTGTACGATGCTTACGATGGTTTGAATAAAGCTGCAGATGGTCTGGCCGTATTAATTGGCTATGCGCAGACATTTCCACAACTTGATTTGACTAGTGTTATTTATGAAAAATCATTACCTATCTATGGTGAGGAAATAGCTACGGAAACCGCTATAGATCTGGTGCGACGTAAGCCGACATTAACAGGAGCTTATCGTCTGCTAGGGGTATTGCAAAATAATATAGAACCAAAGTGGCGTGTTGATGTCGATATGATGCGCTCAGTTGTGGGTTTGCAGATGCAAAAATCGGTGATGTATCGTTGTCGTCATTGTCATTTTAAATCTCAGGTTTTCTTCTGGCATTGCCCGGCCTGTAATAAATGGGAGACCTTTACCCCTAATAGAATTGATATTTAAACGTACTGAAAAACTGACCAACGATAATACTCATTTAAATTATTTTTATTGCGAAAACACTAATAACTGCCTCAGTCCAATGAATCCTTTAATAATTGATACTCAGAACATGACTAACCATCTCAGTCCAGTGATTGTTGCACTGGATTTTGCTGATGAAAAACAGACTTTACAATTTGTGCGCCAATTATCTCCAGAATTATGCCAGATAAAAATTGGTAAGGAATTATTCACTGCGACAGGACGACATCTAGTTGAGCAGCTAGTTAATCAGGGTTTTAAGGTTTTTCTAGATTTGAAATATCATGACATTCCTAACACTGTTGCATCTGCTTGTAAAATTGCTGCGCAGATGGGCGTTTGGATGGTAGACATGCATGCCAGTGGAGGGCAGCGCATGATGGAGGCAGCTGCTGAAGCGGTTAGTCAGTTTCAACAGCGCCCGTACCTTATTGGCGTCACTGTATTAACCAGTCTGACCCAGACTGATCTGGCTCAGACTGGTGTTGATCGATCAATAGACGAGCAGGTAATGCATCTAGCGAGACTATCGCAGCAGTCGGGATTAGATGGAGTGGTATGTTCGGCACAGGAGGCGGTCATATTGCGCGACCAACTTGGTAAAGAATTTTTGCTGGTTACACCTGGTATTCGCCTAAACAGCAAATCTGAAGATGATCAACGTCGTATTATGACACCGAAGGATGCTTTAGCTGCCGGTAGCAGTTATCTGGTCATGGGCCGACCGATTACCCGAAGTGCGGACCCAGTTTTATTATTGCAACAGATTAATCTGGGAATGATATAAATTTTGCCATATATAAAAAGACCTGAAATTTTATCTTTCAGGTCTTTATTATTCCAGCATATCGTTTTAGCCTGTTAATTGTAAACTGATTAATTTCTTCAGTGGTGGTAGATTATTGCTTACCCGCAGAACCAGAGATCGTACTAGTCGCGCTGGTGGAGTATCGTTAGTAAATAATGAAATCATAGCATTGGTACCATGATACAACGCTCGCGTATGAGGCATATGGTGTCTCTGATAACTGGCCAGCAAGTTTTTACTACCAATATCTCGGCCTTGTTGAGCTGCTTCATTGATTAACCTTGCCAATATACCTACACTATTTAATCCTAAATTAAAGCCATGAGCAGTGACCGGATGCATGCCTACAGCAGCATCGCCAATAACTGCGCTACGCTGAGCATAAAAAGCATTGGCATGAACACCTACTAACGGATAACTATGAATTGTGCTTGCTAAAGTCATTTCTCCTAGTTTGCCACGTAATTGTTGTTTAATATCTTCTTCCAGCTGGGCTGGTGTCATAGATAAAATTTGATTCACATGTTCGTTATTAATGGTAATGACACAATTAGTCAGATTTTCTTCTAACGGTAGCAGCGCCAGTGTACGACCATAATGAAAGCACTCGAAAGCGGTGTGCTGATTAGTTAAAGTATGACGCATTCTAAAGACAATGACGGTACGACCGAAATCGTGCATTTGTGCCGCGATCCCCAACTGACGACGTACGCTGGAAAAGCGACTGTCTGCTGCTATTAAAAGCTTGCTCTTTAATATCTGACCGTTATCCATTACTGCTTCGATAGTATCCGGCTGTGTATTATTTACTTCGGTAATACTATGATCATAAATAAAGCGCACGTTTTCATAGGCTAAAACAGCTTCATAAGCAGCACGACGAATATTATGATTACTAATTAGAAATCCCAGAGAATTAGCAGGTTTGCCCCGAGCCATTGAAGGCTGTTCGAAATGTAACTGATAACTCGAAGAACCATTGATTACTTTCGCATCTCTTAATGGATAGATTTCTTCTGGTGAAATTTTTGACCAAATTTGCAATTTTTGCATCAGTTCTTTGGAATAATGAGTCAAGGCGATTTCCCGTCCGTCAAATGGCGGATCGACTAAAGTAGCTTGATCATTTTTTTCTACCACAGTAATAGTCATACCTGATGGAGCCAATGCACGTGCCATACTCAGTCCGGCAGGACCCGCTCCGACAATCACAACATCACATTCTTCGATTAATGCAGCTGGTTGTTTTTTTGTAGTCATAAAAACTTATTCCGAATTCTGGTTCAGTATTATCATTTCTGCGCAGGTATAAAATTAGTGCTGCTACAGGAGCATTTAAAGCTGTTAACTAAGCAGATTTGCCAGTATTAACTCAGGCTCTGCTAGAATATCCTTATCATTAGATGATTTCAAGATTAATTTTATGACAAAAATTTCTTTTCAGGATAAATTAAAGCAATTAGGCAAACAGGCTAAAGCGCAACGTCAGCTTAAGCAACAGGAAACGATCCGAATACAGCAACAAAGTTTAACTGATGATGTGGATTTTGCCAAAGCGATGGGATCTCAGGTCATCCCTTTAAAACCGCGCAATCAATTTCAACATCCACGGGAAAAATCGTTTATTAAACCCAGACCAAAACAAACTGAATATACTGATGATAGCAGTTATTTTTACATTGGTGACAGTCAGTATGACACCATACCAGCATATTTTAGCAAAAATGGCAGAGGAAAGCAGGATATACAACGTTTACAGAACAAACACTGGCCAATTGTCGCTTATGTGGATTTGCATGGTTATCGTCAAGATGAGGCACAAGAAGTGCTGAATGAGTTTATTGATTACGTTCAGCAGCATGGTGTTGTTGGAGAGATTGTGCATGGCAGTGGACTAGGCTCGAAAGATTATCAGCCTGTTTTAAAAAATATTGTGCGACGCTGGCTAATGGAACATCCACAGGTTCTGGCCTATGCACAGCCTAATGAACGTAATGATGGTGCAGTTTATGTTCTGGTAAAAAGAAAACAACATAAACATGAAGAGTGAGTATCGACTAGATTTTTTATTTATTTTTTGCCAGTCTGAAGATTCAATATTTTGTCGGCAAATATCAACAACATTTAATATCCTGATGGTTTTGGGTTAATTGTGAAAGAACATACTTATAAAATCATCTATAATACAAAGTATATAGTTTTCTTTTATTAGTTTTAATGTCAGAATCCACTCCACGCAAACGCCTGCTGACTCAACAAGAAATCAAACTAGCACGAAATACCATAGGCAACGCCATGGATTGGTCTAAAGTGCAAATAGCCAACGGAAAATGGTGGTTAATACATCCGCATGCCGCGATGACTTGTGGTAACACCATAGTGTTTCCCAAAAATTATTATCAATCTGATTTTAGTCGCTCTTCGAATTATAATCAGGCATGGTTAGTGCATGAATTAATTCATGTCTGGCAGTACCAACATGGCTTTCCTATTTTGTTTGCCGGCATCATACTGGCGGCAAAAGGTGGTTACTATAAAACGCGTGCGTATCGTTATGGCGAGTTAAGTAAAATTAAAACATTTGGTCAGCTCAATATGGAACAACAGGCGCGACTGATAGAACACTATTTTCTCGCTAAGCACGGTGATAAAAGATATGCTCCCTTACTTCCTCAATATAGGCGACTGTTAATCCCATTCTTTCAGCAACCGCATAATCGTCAACTGTTACCAATTTATTCATAAAGTTGAATTAATTCGACTTCAATACCTTCACTTCATATTGTTAAAAAGACCGTAGACGAACTGGTATAATTCACGTTTTAATTCATCTTGGAAAACAGACTATGTCTAAATATGATGAAGTCTTAGCCTCTCTGAAAACTATACGTGATTTTTTACGCTATGCTGTCAGTCAATTTAATGAGGCGGAACTATTTTTTGGGCATGGCAACGATAATGCCTATGATGAGGCAGCTTATCTTATCCTGCATACATTAAATTTACCTTTAGATACCCTGACGCCTTTTTTAGATGCACGTTTGTTGCAAAATGAAAAGGCATTACTACTACAATTGATTAATCGACGTGTAAATGAGCGCATTCCTCTGGCGTATCTGACCAGGCAGGCATGGCAGGGCGAGTATGAGTTTTATGTTGATGAGCGTGTAATTGTACCCCGGTCGTTTATCTATGAACTTCTCGGTGAACCTTTACGCCCATGGATAGAATATGATGAACTAATACATCATACCTTAGATCTTTGTACTGGTAGTGGAGCTTTAGCCATTCAACTAGCACACCACTACCCCGAAGCCAGTATTGATGCTATCGATATCAGCATTGATGCTTTAGAAGTGGCCAGTGTCAATGTACAGGCTTATGGACTTGAAAATCGCATTAATTTGATACACACAGATTTATTTACCGGTATTGACGGTACCTATGATTTGATTGTATCCAATCCTCCGTATGTTGATGCAGAATCGGTAGCAGAACTTCCTGATGAGTATTTACATGAACCAGAATTGGCTTTAGGTAGTGGTATTGATGGACTGGATGCAACTCGGATAATTCTTCAGCAGGCAGCAAAATATCTTAATCCTCAGGGCGTGCTGTTGGTGGAGATAGGGCATAATCGTGACGTGCTAGAAGCAACTTTTCCCGAATTACCATTTACTTGGCTCAATACCAGCGGCGGCGATGGTTTTGTTTTTTTACTGACGCGCGAAGATTTATTGGCAGCATAGTAACAGCATCAGTGTAAAGCTTTTGTTTCATACAATCATTGTTACCATTCTGTAAAGGGCTTTTTGACCAAGTTATTATTATAGTAACGGGGGTCTGCCGACACTTCTTGTCCTATCCAGTCTGGTAAGCGAAAAATCTGATCAGGGGATTGTAACTCCAGTTCGGCAATAATCAATCCCTGATTGGCACACAGAAATTCATCAATTTCCCAAACAACATCATCCACCGGTATGCGATATCGATATTTTTTAATGATTGGTTGTACAGCCAGCTGTTTTAGCATGATTTCGGCATCGGCCAAAGGTATACAATATTCAAATTCGCTGCGGCTGATACCTTTAGTAATACTTTTGATGGTTAGTGTCGCTTCATTATTTTGAATGCGAATGCGGACAGTTCGTTCTTTCACAGTTGATAGATATCCTTGCGAATAGAGTACGCCACTGGCCAGTTTACGCCAGCCATCACCTTTGACCAAAAATTTTCTTTCTATTTCCTGTGCCATATGTTTTCCAGCTTTAAAGTTAAAAATAGCACCAGTAGAAAAATGTTCGGGCGCTATATTATTTTACCTGTTGCTTTTCAGAATGAATAGCGAAAACAATATGAGTTTTAACAGAGTATGCTTATGCTATTAATTAATGATGGTGGCTGATAATTGTAAGTTATCCAAATACAATTGATACATTTTGCCATCATAGCTTATTCAGTTTATCCAGATATGTACTAATAAAATAGATATGAAATGGCTTAAATCAGTATCCTCATTATGATTAGAATTTTCACTAAGGTATATCCAATTCCGTATTCAGACAGATCAGTTTAGCGGTAAAAAATCATCGGAAAAATAGGTCTCTTGTCTCTAATCTCTGGATGCAGAAGTTGGCCAAAAGGTAAAAAAAACGGACAGCTCAATCACTGTCCGTTTAATATCTACAGCATACCTTGTTATGCAAATGTCAGAATACCATCTTGAGCTGTCAGCATAATGGTGCTACCCGGTGCATAATCTCCGGCCAATAATTCTTTGGCCAAAGGATTTTCAATTTCAGTTTGAATAGCACGTTTCAATGGTCGTGCACCATAAACCGGATCAAAACCAACTTCAGCCAGAGCATCTAGCGCAGCATCATCAACCTGTAAATGCAAATCCATATTTTCCAAACGTTTACGCAGTCCGGCCAGTTGAATATTAGCAATTGAACGAATGTTGGATTTATTCAGACTGTGAAATACCACTACTTCATCAATACGATTGATCAGTTCCGGTCGGAAATATTGTTTAACATCTTCCATTACCACTGCCTTAATGGCTGCATAGTCATCAGTATCCATTTTCTGAATTTCCTGACTACCGATATTAGAAGTCATTACAATCACAGTATTTTTAAAATCTACGGTACGTCCCTGACCATCTGTTAAGCGACCATCATCCAATACCTGTAACAGAATATTAAACACATCTGGATGCGCCTTTTCAACTTCATCCAACAGCACTACGCTGTATGGATTGCGTCTGACCTGTTCAGTCAAATACCCACCTTCTTCGTAGCCAACATAGCCCGGAGGAGCACCTATCAGTCTGGCAATAGAGTGTTTTTCCATATACTCAGACATGTCCACACGTATTAAATGTGTTTCACTGTCAAATAAAAAGCTCGCTAGCGTTTTACATAACTCAGTTTTACCTACACCAGTTGGGCCTAGAAAAAGGAAACTGCCGTAGGGTTTATTAGGATCAGACAATCCGGAACGCGAACGACGAATCGCATCTGCTACCGCCCGTACAGCCTCATCTTGACCAACCACACGTTCATGCAGCACATTTTCAATTTTCAGTAATTTTTCACGTTCGCCGGCCATCATTTTCGATACTGGAATACCAGTCATGCGCGAAACAATTTCCGCAATTTCTTCAGAACCGACTTTCGTACGCAACAGCTTATTTGGCTGGTCATTGTTCTGTCCACTATCAGCTGCCTGTAGCTGTGCTTCCAGTTTAGGAAGTTCCTCATATTGTAATTTGGCAACATCTTCCCACTTACCGGCGCGTTTAAGTGCATCCATCTTAATTTTCAAATGATCAATCTGTTCTTTAATGGTCACACTGCCTTGAGCCTTTGCACGTTCTGCTTTCCATACTTCATCCAGATCGGCGAATTCACGTTTTACATTATCCAGTTCTTCATCCAGCAATGCCAAACGCTTTATACTGGCTTCATCAGTTTCTTTAGCCAAAGATGCCCGTTCAATTTCCAGTTGAATTTCTCGTCGTTTCAGTTTATCCATGCTTTCAGGCATCGACTGGCTTTCAACTTTAATCAATGAAGCAGCTTCGTCAATCAGATCAATAGCTTTATCGGGTAAAAAGCGATCAGTAATATATCGATTCGATAATTCAGCAGCAGCTACGATAGCCGGATCAGTAATTTCTACGCCGTGATAAATTTCATATCGTTCCTGCAAACCACGCAGAATGGCTATGGTATCTTCTACAGTTGGCTCCTTCACTAGCACTTTCTGAAAACGTCGTTCGAGAGCCGGATCTTTTTCAATATACTGGCGATATTCATCCAGCGTGGTAGCACCAATGCAATGTAGTTCACCGCGTGCCAAGGCAGGCTTAAGCATATTACCAGCATCCATGGCACCATCTGCTTTACCGGCTCCAACCAAAGTATGAATCTCATCGATAAAAATAATAGTATTACCTTCATCTTTAGCCAGATCATTGAGTACTGCTTTAAGGCGTTCCTCAAATTCACCACGGAATTTAGCTCCGGCGATTAAACTGGCTAAATCCAGCATCAGTAAGCGTTTATTGCGCAAAGAATCAGGCACTTCACTATTGACAATACGCTGAGCAAGACCTTCCACAATAGCTGTTTTACCTACACCCGGTTCACCGATTAGTACCGGATTATTTTTAGTGCGTCGTTCTAAAACTAAAATCGTGCGTCGAATTTCATCGTCGCGTCCAATTACTGGGTCAAGCTTACCCGCACGTGCCCGTTCAGTTAAATCAGTAGTATATTTCTTTAAAGCATCACGCTGATCTTCAGCATTGGGATTATCCACACTTGCTCCTCCCCGTACCGCATCAATAGCTGCATTCAATGCACTTTCAGAAGCACCAGCTTGTTTGAGAATACGGCCACATTGTCCATTTTCCTGCACTGCAGCCAGTAAAAACAATTCACTGGCAATGTAGGCATCATTGCGTTTAGCTGCAGCTTTGTCCATTAAATTCAAAATGTGCTGTAATTCAGTACTGGGTAAAATCTCACCGCCCTGACCAGACACTTTGGGCAGACCACTTATAGTAGCTTCAATTTGTTGTTTAACTTGTGCAACATTTACATTGGCTTGTGCCAGTAAAGCACTGCTACCGCTATCTTGATCATCTAATAATGCCTTTAAAACAAATACTGCCTCAAGATAGCCCGCATCCTGAGCTAATGCCATGCTTTGGGCATCCTGTAAAGCTTCCTGAAATTTGGCAGTCAATTTATCAAATCGCATAATATTTTCCTCTACATAATTTTTAATTAGTACTTATATGGGTATAGGAAAATCAATGTCAAGAGAGAGGATTGAAAAACTTTTAATCAATTAACATGTTAATTTAAATGATAAATGTTTACTAGATATGGGATGTATGTAACCTTTTTCAAACTAAACTGGCAGGAAGAAATACTTTTAAGCAATGGGAATGAAAATTATGATTTTATAAAAACTTTGCTGAGTAATAGATGAAATCCAGAATATTTATTAGCTAGCTTCGTTTAGCAAGATTTTATCATATTGAAATAATGAATGAAAAAAATATTCTGTTACTAAAAATTCTTATTATTGGTTTATATTAGTTATTATTTAATATTAAATATCTTTTAAAATTTCACTTGATTATGGCTATTTTCGAGTGCATTAGCACAGAATGATTGTGCATTAAATTTACACAAGTTGATAAGTAATGCATCATTTATTTAATGCAAACGTAAATTTAAATTTTGTGAAAAGTCAATATATCAGGTTAAAATTTCAGATGATATTCTAATAAAATATTGAAAAAAATAAGATAAAGTTTATATAGTTTTTTTTCAGCTAAATTTTGAAAGTAAATGCTGGCTCGGCAGAATTTCACAAAAAATGTGTGTATATCTGTGGATAACTGCAAAAAATATAGGCGAATCAACCCAATCATTAGTTGCATAAAAATTAAGCAATTTATGCATAAAACATAAATAATCGCATGTACTAATCAATGAATCATATAGATAGTTTATTTGATAATACCTAATAATTAATACTGCTTATTGTAAGGCTTTATTGAGTAGCAACTGAAAAGATTCAGCCACTGTCTGAACAGATGTGGTGAAATTCGTATTATCCGATAGACAATAGAAAGCCACCTAACTTAGCATGCTAAGTTAGGGCGAATATCAATAGAACTAAACCTAATCATGCAGAAACAGAGTGCATACTGAGAATTGATTTTTACCTGTCAGCAAAGAATAAGGTATCAAAGATTAATTATTATTGCTCAGATCATCCAAAGCCATCTTACAACCCTGATTCTGATCATCGTTAGATAGTTGAGCTGTTTTATTTTTAACATCTGTTAAAGCCTGTAGCATTTGCACCTTCTGTTCTTCAGGAGCCGTTTTTGCAGGTAAACTATTGATTTTGTTTTCTACCTGTTCAAAATAGCTTTTACATAAAGAAGTTAATTCAGCCATGGCACTGCTTGTAAAGCATAATAAAGAGATGATTAGTAATTTTTTCATTATATTTTTACACTTCATTTCGAGTAGATAATAAAACCAAAATTAACAATAGCGCAGATATTAGCATGGTTATTGATCAAACTCAATTTGTATAATTTATTGATTCATTGTCTCAAATTGGCTTATCTAAACAGTCTATGTCGCAGATTTGTTCTAGTATTTAATAAAACTAAAGTAATTCAGATAATCTAGTACTCCAAGAGTTTTAAGTCATTAATATTCCAAAATTTTAATATCCATATTACAGAAACAGAAATCAAGCCATCAAATATTTTTTGATTATATGAACCTGCATATCATTAAAAATAAGAATATAATTGACTTTGATTCAAATTACATACGATATTGAACAAAATCAATTATAACAATATCCTATCTGCTATTCTATTTACTATTAAATTCAAACCTTGTAGAATATTTTATAGCTTGTACCACTGTGCTCAATATAAGCAAAGCCAAGATCGTTAAGATGCATGCCAGCTACAAGAAGTTTTTCGGTACTGACTATATCGAGAAGTTTATTTCGTATTTGTGCCGAAAGAATCGGATCTTGGTCAAATGCAATTGATACGTTGGGATGAGCGATCTGAATGAAGGGAAAATGCACCATATCTCCCCAAATTATTAAACTTGAATTACCGGTTTCAATTTGATATCCACAATGCCCTGGAGTATGGCCCGGCAAATGAACAGAACTAATACCCGGAAGAATATCATTATTAATAAACGTACGTATTCTCTCTCTGTATTTAGCAAATACATTTTTAACAAATAAAAAGTTCGCCTGAACATGCTTACTTGCTCTAATCATATTGTTTTCGTTTTCCCAGAAAGATAGTTCATGTTCGTGGATGAATAATTCTGCATTAGGAAAAGCTGCTTCCCCAAACGTGTTAACCAGCCCGCCAATATGATCAGCATGTGCATGAGTCAGAAGAATGGTGTCAATATCCTCTGGCATAACACCAGTTAGAGCAAGATTGGTTTGCAGATCGCCTCCCCATTGGTTATATCCTCCTGCGCCAGTATCAATCAATATTGTACGACCTCGTCCACGTATCAGATAGGTATTAATATGAATAGAAGTTGGATCGTTAACGCCAGCAGATTTCTGTAAATTAATCGCATCCATTTGATTTATATTGGTTAGAAAATCAAGGCTTGCAGAAGCGTAACCATCACCGATCGCAGTAATCGAGAAATCTCCGATTTGTTGGGTTGGCAGTGTTATTCTATTCATCACTCAGTTCCTTATAAATATAAATTGTGTGCATAAATTGCAAATTATGTATTAAGAGAAATAACGAATGTGCATATAAAAACCAGTATTTAGCTATATTATTTATTGACTTTATCATGTAGAAAGGGCAAGCTAAGGCATTTTCCTTTAGGAAAAAAATGGTGAGATTGGTCATGACAGTATTATTAATTTTTTGAGAGTATCTTTTCATCAGATACTTGTCAATTGCATTGTTAATGGCGCGTAAAGACGAACTCCTTTCGGAAAATTATCTATGAAAAAGCTTGTTGAGTTAGTCAGCTTTGCCAGATAGCAATGTTCAGGGTATTTATCTAATGCCACAGCATTCAATTGATAATATTCCAAACCCATTTCAATAAGCGGCTTGTAACCAATTATACTGATAACCAACCATTCGTCTTTACTGATAGCAGGAGCCCAACTCAGACCTTCATAAAGATTTCGGCGCCAGTCAGTAATATACTGCTGCCAGTATGAAAAATTACCACCACCTTTTTGACGATATTCATCACTTTGAAGAATATTAATATTTTCTATTGAGTGAATGGCAAGATAGAGTGGGTGGCCGGTACTTAATGCCTTGAAACGTTGCGAATTAAGAAAACCACTTACTGAAATAAGAGCTGGTAATTTTTCAAGTGTATAAAAATTATTCCATTCAGCTTCACTAGCAGAGTTAGTGAAATTGCATTCTACAGTATAAATCATGAGATCACTCGATACCGTAAGGGGTTACCCCGCAGACGCCTTATATTGACATATGATCATGATATAATGTTAAAAATGGGCGATAAATCGATATTTAAGTATACTTCAATGATAAAAAATCAAGCTGAGTCTTTATATTCGCTGCAATAAGGGGAGGGGGAGAGTAATACATGCGTCGTCGAATACCCAGTAATACTTCACTAATCGCATTCGAGGCAGCCGCTCGCCATGGAAGCTTCGCACGTGCAGCTGAGGAATTATTTCTGACAGAAGGCGCGATAAGCCGACAGATTGGGCGTTTGGAAGCATTTCTTGGTGTTATTTTGTTCGAACGAATCGGCAATCGTGTCCGTCTTCTTCCGAATGGAGAGCGCTACGCTGAACAAATTCGAGAAGTTCTTGAAAGATTAGCTCGTGATAGCTTGTATCTGATGGGGCAGCCTTCCGATGGCGCAAGTTTAGACATTGCTACTATTCCGACGTTTGTGATGAAGTGGCTCATCCCTCGCATGCCGCGATTTGAACAGAAATATCCGAATATTACAGTGCATTTTACCCAACGGATGGAACCATTTGCTTTAGCTGGAAGCGGTTTCGATGCAGCTATTCATTTCGAACATGCAGGTTGGGCTGGCATGCGAACCTATTCGCTGATGAATGAGATTTTGATTCCGGTGTGCCATCCTAGTTTTCTAAAAAATAGTGGTGATCCTTTTATTCTGGATCGCCTTCCACGGCTTCACCGAAAACAAAACCCCGATGCATGGCAACGTTATGCGCAAGAGAATGATATTAAACTGAGTAATCCAGCATTTGGTGCACGCTACGATCTTCATGCAATGTTGATTGAAGCAGCATTGGCAGGAATTGGCGTTGCTCTAGTACCGCGTTTTTATGTTGAAAACGAACTTGCACAAGGTAGATTAGTCTCTCCTTGGCCGGAGGGGAAAACAATTTCTAAAACCTTTTGTATAATTCTTCCAGAGCCCATCGAATTAAGCAGAGAACCAGTACAAGCCTTTGTTAAATGGATTCTAGAAGAAGCTAGGAGCAGTTAACCATGAACCGATTATGTGGTTAGTCCATATAGGAAAACCATAGCTATCATTTTTTATTAATGCATTTTTTGTTGGATATTTTAAGGCTTTAAGTGCTTTATCAATTCAAATTCTGCCTGCTAGAACCCTTGCCTTTCTACTAGACATAGAATTTTTAATATATTCAATATCAATAAAAGTTGGAGGATTTAAAAAGTAATCATGAAAACATTAAATATCAAATATACATTGATACAAAATTATTGGTACAAATCTATCTTTCTTGAATTGAAAATCTTCAACTCTATACATTCACATTTCCTGATATGATATTATCTTTGTTTTCCATATATTGTTTTCTCTAGTGCCAACAACAATAGAATCAACATTTTCAGTGGCTTTAGCGAGCAAGTCTCCATTCGAATTCCAAATAGCACTCTTCCCCGTAGCCTTCCATCCACCGGTATCCTCAGAAAAGTTTGCCATAGCTACAACCAACTTATGCTTTATCGCATAATCACGCAAAATTTTTGTATCTTCATCATGTAAATATCCCATAGTTAGTACACAAACCAAGTAGAAAATCATGCTATTTGT
>CAMLPN010000002.1 GCA_946481965.1 uncultured Neisseriaceae bacterium
CACACAAAAAAGCAGGCGGTAGCTCCCGCAACGGTCGTGATTCAGAAGCCAAACGTTTGGGCGTTAAAGCCTTTGGTAATGAGCTGATTCCGGCTGGTTCAATTATTGTACGTCAACGTGGCACTCGTTTTCACGCTGGTGAAAATGTAGGTATGGGCAAAGACCACACTTTATTTGCTAAAGTAGATGGTTATGTTGAATTTGCCACTAAAGGTGCACTGAATCGTAAAACTGTTAGTGTGCGTCCTTACACCGGCGCAGACGAATAAGTTTTAAATGATTTTAAGCCCTGCCAGCTGGCAGGGCTTTTTTGTTACTGATTTGATGCAGATGAATATTCAGCGCTGCATTACTGTGCTTGGGCTATAATTGAGCCTGAATACTTTGGCATAGGCAATCAGGTAATTTGTCCGAGCGTAATTATTGCAGACTGAGAATGATATGAAGTTTATTGATGAAGCTAAAATTGATGTAGTAGCGGGTCGTGGCGGTAATGGTGCTGCCAGTTTCCGCAGAGAAAAATTTGTGCCCAAAGGCGGGCCGGATGGCGGCGATGGTGGTCGAGGTGGCAGTGTCTGGGCGGTGGCCGATGAAAATATCAATACTTTGGTAGAATACCGGTTTGTTAAACGTTATCAGGCCAAAAATGGTGAAAAAGGACATGGTTCCGATCGCTATGGTCGCGGAGCAGATGATATTGAGTTAAAAATGCCGGTTGGTACGTTAATTCGTGATGCAGATACGGATCAAATAATCGCGGATTTAACCTACCATGGTCAACGCATTTGTCTGGCTAAAGGTGGTAAAGGAGGTCTGGGCAATATTCATTTTAAATCATCTGTTAATCGTGCTCCCAGACAGGCTACGCCGGGTGAAGAAGGGGAGGCAAGGACGTTATTTCTGGAATTAAAGGTGCTGGCAGATGTCGGTTTACTGGGTATGCCTAATGCCGGCAAGTCTACTTTGATCAGTGCGGTATCAGCAGCGCGACCAAAGGTGGCTGATTATCCTTTTACAACTTTGCATCCAAATTTGGGCGTGGTTCGCAGTGATGATAATCACAGTTTTGTGATGGCAGATATTCCTGGTCTGATTGAAGGCGCTGCAGAGGGTGCCGGCCTGGGACATCGGTTTTTGAAGCATTTGTCGCGTACAGGTTTGTTATTACACGTAGTGGATATAGCGCCTTTTGATGAAGCGGTTAATTCAGCGCAAGAAGCACTGGCGCTTATTGAGGAGTTGCGTCGCTATGATGAAACTTTGCATGATAAGCCACGTTGGTTGGTGTTGAATAAAATTGATATGTTGCCTGAAGATGAACGCGAAGCCAAAGTGACACAGTTTTTAGCAGATATTGGTTGGAATTATCCGGCTCCAGATGATAGTTTTGAATTTGATATTGTGACTCCACGGGTGTTCAAAATCAGTGCATTGAGCCGACAAGGAACTCAGGAGTTGATGCAGACAATACAAATGTATTTGGATGCGCGTCACCAGCAGCTTGCTAAACAGCAACCAACTGAGACAGAGATTACCGGAGAATCCATTGTACAAAGTTTGATTCAGCCAGAATAGTCTTTCAAAAAGCCAGCTAACTAAGCTGGCTTTACTGTGTTGAAGATGGTCAGGTGAACGAGGGCTTTTTCATGCTGACTAGCTAATGTTTTAACTAATATGGTTAGTTATCCTGACAAATTATTTGCAGGTAAAAATGAGTAGAGCTGTATTCAATTAAGTTGTTAGGGGTTGGAACTGATATTCAAAATATCAAATTTAAGTTTGTGATAATTTACCTGTGCTAAGCAATGGCTATCACTCTCTATTATGCCGGGCAATCTGTAAACTGATGTGCTTGGGGCATAGATATGATTAAGAATTTTGAAGCTTCAGCAAGGTACAGCATGTCAAGATATTCGTAGGATACAATTTATAATAGAATATAATATGCCAATAAGATAATTATGAATGATGAAATTACAAAAAAGCTCAGCAAGGGGAAATGGAATTTCTGCATATAGAGTTGTTTTATCGGGCTAATAATGCAATTATTAACAGATAGCTTGGCAGATTAGGTAAAAGCAAGGTGTATTAAAGAATTAGCCACTAAAAAGTTAGATGACAAGATATTTGCAACATTGAATGAATAATTTTTTGTTACTTTTATATGCTTGTGTTAATTAGATAAGACGGTTGGCAATATAGAAAAGTTTGAACGAAATTATTGCTTTTGATCAATTTGCAATAATAGAAATCACGGTTGCGGATGTCTTTTTAATTACTGGTAGCAAGAAATAATATCTTTCTGTTTTATTTATAGATTGTTATTTATAGTCTTTTGTTATTTTACTTGCAAATTAATTATTGACGCTAAGTACATATATACCGATATTGATATTTATTTATATCGGTATATTTTACTTTCTGTAATGTTTTTTGTTTCTAAATACTATTGTTAATAAATTTATCGAAATAGAATAGTTAAGGTGTTTGTTTAGGCGGCTGTTATATTAGGTTTGTTTATGGCGATGATTGCGCTGGCTTTTCCACTTTAGCAGTAATTGTATGAGTAGAATAATAATTAATGCAGATAGGGTGGCCATGATGATGAATTGCAAATTGTAAATTCTGGATTCAATAGGGGTGACAGTGGATGTGGTTGCCGTGTATTTGGCCACGGTGATTTGGCTTTGGGTGCGTAGTTTGGTTTCAATTATCTGTTGGTTATTATTTTGCTGGACAATTTTATAGCTAACGGTTTCGTTGCCATTTTTTTCTTTTTCTCCACTTGGAGCTTTAGCTAGAAAACTGCTATTAGCGATAGAGTGTTGTTGAATATAACGATAGGGCAAAGCCAGAAAAGAGCCATCCTGCTGAAAAACAACAACAACCATGCTGTCATGAAAGGGTTTATGGTTGTCTACAGTTCTGCGGTCGAACATGGAATAGATATACATGAATAAGATGAATAAACCACAGAATAAGGCAAATTTGATTAAGCGTTTGCTTTTCAGATTGAAATGATTTGGTTGGTGTGCAGTGTTGTTCATGATGAATAGGTGTACAGTAGCCGGGTTAGCTGGTAGTCATTCTTGCTGGTTAAGTATGCTTATTTTACTGGATTTGATGGCTACCGGCGCAAGGATTTTAATTCCATATAAGGCTGTGGGGTATTTGTGGTAGTTTGGTTTTAATGAGTGGATATCTTGTTTCTATATGAATGATGTTTTAATCACTAATGAATTCAGATATTAGGATTTATGTAATTTGTGTTTTAATATAAAGCTTATTATTATTCAATTTTAATGTATTCAGGCGTGGCTATGAGTGAGAAACAGGATGTTACAGAGTTGCAAACGGCAATTACTCGTTTGCAGCAGGTAAAATCGTTAATTTTATCTACAGTGGATGAACAAGGTTTGCCTCAGGCCAGCTATGCTCCTTTTGTTGAGTATGATAGTTGTTTGTATGTTTTGTTATCGGGTTTGGCCTTACATACGCAGAATTTACTTAAGCAAAAACGTGCCAATGTGATGTTAATTGAGGATGAAGCTTTGGCACGGAATATATTTGCCCGGGCACGACTTAATTATTCTGTATCTGTGGCTGTCGTTGAAAAAGATACTTCGCCGGGTGTGGAAGTTCTGACAGCAATGAAAGATAAGCTGGGTAATACGGTTAATGTACTTGCGGACTTACCTGATTTTATGCTGTTTCAGCTCAAGCTAGAAAAAGCACGGTTGGTGATTGGTTTTGGACGTGCATATGTATTTGTACCGGGCGAAGTTGATGGTGCAATTCAGTTAACGGAAAAAAATAGTTTACAGGCATAATTTTTCGAACGGGCAGAGGTTCTGCTGTTATTCAAAAAATCCCGTACAATAAGTTTTTTCAGGGGATTAACCGGAGCAGTACAGATGTGGAGTTGGCCTAAACGTTTTTGGGTGATTATTTATACGGTTTATGTATATGGTTTATTGGATGTGGTGCAAATTCATGTTCGACCATTATGGTTACGTAAGCTGATACGTCTGTTACCAAGTTCTCGTAAATACCGTAAGTTAGCGCCTGCGGTACGTCTGCGCTTAGCTCTGGAAAGTCTGGGACCGATTTTTGTGAAATTTGGTCAGGTTTTATCGACGCGTCCAGATTTGTTATCAGAAGATTACGCACGTGAACTGGCTATGTTACAGGACCGGGTACCACCGTTTAGTAGTGATATTGCCATTAAGGTGATTGAAAGTGAGCTGGGTAAGCCGCTGACGAAGTTATATGCCTGTTTTAATCCACAACCGATGGCCAGTGCGTCGATTGCACAGGTTCATGAAGCACATTTATATAATGCTGAGGGTGGTGTTGGTCAGAAGGTAGCAGTTAAGGTGTTGCGACCAAACATTGCTCCGGTTATCGATCAGGATCTGGGCTTGTTGAGTTTTGGCGCACGCTGGATTGAAATCTTGTTTGCGGACGCGAAGCGATTAAAGCCTCGTGAGGTGGTGGCTGAGTTTAAAAATTATCTACATGATGAACTTGATTTGATGAAGGAAGCAGCCAATGCCAGCTTGCTTGGTCGTCAGTTTAAAAACAGTGAAATGCTGATTATTCCTGAGGTCTATTATGATTATTGCGCCCGTAAGGTGCTGACTATTGAATGGATGGATGGAACAGCAATTTCTAATTTGGCTGAATTGCGCGCCCGCAAGGTTGATTTACGGTTACTGGCACGATATGGAGTGGAAATTTTCTTCACGCAGGTGTTTGATAATGGTTTTTTCCATGCCGATATGCATCCGGGCAATATTATGGTGGCGAAAGATGGCCGTTACATCGCGCTGGATTTTGGTATTGTTGGTACATTAACGGACTATGATAAACGCTATTTAGCGATTAATTTTCTGGCGTTTTTTAATCGTGATTACCATCGTGTTGCGACCGCTCATGTGGAGTCAGGCTGGGTGCCAGCAAATACGCGGGTAGAAGAACTGGAAGCAGCTGTACGAGCAGTATGTGAACCTGTTTTTAATAAACCTTTGGCGGAAATCTCTTTTGGCTTAGTGCTGATGCGTTTATTTGAAACCAGCCGGCGTTTTAATGTAGAAATACAACCACAGCTGGTATTGTTACAGAAAACGCTTTTGAATATTGAAGGCTTAGGACGGCAGCTGGATCCGGATCTGGATTTATGGGCAACAGCCAAACCATTTTTAACGCGCTGGATGCACAATCAGATTGGCTTTAAAGCTTTATGGCGAGTGATTAAGCAGGAAGCTCCAGACTGGGCACAGATGTTGCCAGCTTTGCCAAGAAAGGTAAATGCACTGGTTGATGAAAAGCGTCAACTGGAATGGCGGGATGCTTATTTGCATTTATTGAAAACTCAACGTCAACAGAATTTCTGGCTGGCCATTATTGCTTTGGCTATGCTGGCTGTGCTTATTTTCAAATAATGGTAGTTGGGATTGTAGCAATAGCCTGAAGCGCTGTGGCAGGTTTATGCTATTATTTAATTAATAATCAATTTTCGGAGGCTGTCTGAATGAGACAGCCTTTGTTTTATTGCAGTGACCAATACATACTGCGTAAAAGCCCGAGTATGATTCTGGTGGGTAGTGGTGAGTAAAAAGATTGAACTTGATAGGATTAATTGGCAAATAAATTATAAGATAAATTATTGTTAATATTTATATTAATATATTTTTAAAGGGATTTTTTTTTATAATCGGTAAAATAATAAGTTTCGAGTTATAATTTGTGCAGTTGTGTTTACCGAGGAATAAACTCGGTTTTTTCTATGTAAAGGAGTTGCCTCATGTCGCGTGTATATCCCTATCCTTTGATTGCAAAGGAGGGCTGGCCGTTTATTATCGGCAGTCTGGTGATTAGCATTTTAGCTACGATATGGTGTATATGGTGGTCTCTGCCGCTATGGCTGGTGACTGTGTTTGTCGTTCAGTTTTTCCGTGATCCGGCGCGCGATATTCCAACAGCACCGGAAGATGTGTTGAGTCCGGCAGATGGTCGTATTGTGGTGGTTGAAAAAACCGTTGATCCTTATCGCGGTGTGAATGCCTTAAAAATAAGTGTGTTTATGAATGTATTTAATGTACATTCTAATCGCTGTCCGATTGATGGAAAGGTAGAACGCGTCGATTATTTTAAAGGTAGCTTTATTAATGCTGATGCGGATAAAGCCAGTGAACAAAATGAACGCAATGCGGTATTGGCTGTCACTTCTACTGGACGGCCGGTAACTTTTGTTCAGATTGCTGGTTTGGTAGCAAGACGAATTTTGTGTTATGTGAATGAAAACGATTTGCTTCATCGTGGTGATCGCTATGGATTTATTCGTTTTGGTTCACGCGTTGATGTGTATTTGCCGGAGGATGCTACTTCTTTAGTGACAATTGGTGATAAGGTCAGAGCCAGTAGTACGGTGTTGGCAACTTTGCCATTACAGGCGCCAAAAATTGAAGAGACGCCAGAAACAGCTGCTGATGATAACGCAGATGTGGTTGCTGATGCTGTAGATAAGGCGATAGAGACTGCTAAGCATGTCTTAACGCAGGAATAATTACTGCAAATCTGTCAGGCTGTTTGTCACTGTTTCGTACAAACAGCCTGTTTTATTCAAACTTTAATATTTATTTTTCTATTGCAATCATTCTGCTTAATTTTTTATGGCTGAATATGCTTTAGGATAAATCAATCTTCTGCAATACAGTAAGATAACTTTTATCTCATTCTCTTTTTCTATCCAGTACAATATGATATTTTAGGGTATATCATTTTTTATTTAAGTTGGCTGGATATTGCTGTAAAGCAACGGTTAGCAATCTGTATGATGGGATTAAAGATTATACTGTTGTGGCAACTGGATGTTGGCATAATGGGAAACATTAAGTAGCGCGCTGGTCAAAGTGTCTACAATCTGAATGGAAAGAATATTTTATGTCGTTTGCAGCCGGATCGAATAATCTGAAACCTGCAAATCAGTATAGGTCTGATGGTTCCACAGCACAGCAGTCAACAGAGCGGATATTGCTGGTAGGGGTGCTGTCAGATCAGGATTTTTCTGCAAATGCAAAACGTCGTAAACATCTATTTCAGTCGGCAATGGCTGAAGCTGAGGAGCTGGTACGAGCAACTGGTGGAAATCTGGTTGAGACAGTTCAGTGTAAACGTCAGCATATTCACAGTGCATTGTATGTTGGTAGCGGTAAGGCTGAAGAGCTGGCACAAAAAGTATCACTGCACCATATTGATTTAGTGGTATTCAACCATGCGCTAACGCCAACACAGGAACGTAATCTGGAACAAGTATTAAAGTGCCGTGTTCTTGATCGTGTTGGTCTGATTCTGGCTATTTTTGCCCGTCGGGCACAAAGTCAGGAAGGTCGATTACAGGTAGAACTTGCCCAGCTGGTACATTTATCTAGCCGTCTGGTACGAGGCTATGCACATTTGCAAAGCCAGAAAGGTGGCATTGGTTTAAAAGGTCCGGGTGAAACGCAGCTGGAAACGGATCGACGTCTGATCAAAACCAAAATTACTCGCTTACGTCAGCAATTACAGCAAGTACGCAAACAACGGGCAACACAGCGTAAAAGTAGACGACAGGGTGCACTGAAGACTTTTGCTTTGGTTGGCTATACCAATGTGGGCAAATCCAGTTTATTTAATCGTCTGACTAAGGCACAAGTTTTAGCAAAGGATCAGTTATTTGCAACGCTCGATAATACAGTACGGCGGTTGTATCTGAATAATCACACCAGTATATTGTTATCGGACACAGTAGGATTTATTGGCGATTTACCTCATAGTCTGGTGGCTGCCTTTGCTGCTACGCTGGAAGAAACAGCTCAGGCTGATATTCTGATGCAGGTAGTGGATATCACTCACCCTGAATATGAGCAACAGATGGAAGATGTGAATTCAGTTTTAACAGAAATTCATGCAAATGATATTCCCCAGTTGATCGTTTACAATAAAATTGATAATTTACCTGTTTTCAATCGTCCCCATGGCGTTGTGCGTGCAGCTGATGGACGCCCCCAGGCTGTATATATTTCTGTTCAGGACGGAAGTGGTATGGAAGATTTGCGTACTGTATTGGCTGAGTTAGCAGTTAACTTGGAACTAAATAATCAATTTACAAAACAGTAATTATTGCTGTTGAGGATTCTTATAAAGATGATACAAGAACAAACTGAGTTAAATCCAACTGATCAATTATCTCGTCGTCGGCGCTTACGGGATAACAGTATTTATTTATTACCCAATGCATTTACACTGGCGGCATTGTTTGCTGCATTTTACGCTATCACACAGTCTATGCATGGTTATTATGAAATTGCTGCCATAGCAGTATTCATTTCAATGTTGTTGGACGGTATGGATGGACGCATTGCTCGTTTGACTAATAGTCAGAGTGCTTTTGGTGAACAGCTGGACAGTTTAGCGGACATGGTTAGTTTTGGTGTCGCACCTGCTTTGATTGCTTATAAATGGCAGTTATTCCATTTCGGTAAAATCGGCTATTCAGTGGCATTTATTTATTGTGCTTGTGCAGCTTTACGTCTGGCTTTATTTAATACACTTATTGGTAAAGTCAGCAAGAAATGGTTTATCGGTATTCCCAGTCCGACTGCAGCAGCCTTAGTGATTGGTCTGATTTGGGTTAGTCATACTTTTCAGGGTTTGCCTTTTCTCAACTGGTTATGTTTGTTTATTACCTTGTTTGCCGGTTTATCAATGGTGGTGCAGATCCCGTTCTGGTCGTTCAAGGAAATCAATTTCTCTCGACGGGTACCGTTTTTTGTGATGATTCTGGCGGTTATTGTTCTGTTGTTGGTGACATTGGAACCGTCAGTGGTGTTATTTGGATTTTTCCTGTTGTACAGTTTATCTGGTTATTTTTTGTATATTTGTCATTTACTGCGGAAGCGTAAATGGCGTTCAAAATGATCATATAGACTGTCCATTATTGAATATAACGACAAATTTTTAGCAAGGAATAAAGGGGAAATCATGGCGGTTAATTTAATCGAGCCCGATGAAACACAAATTTTGAAAATTGAAGGTGTGCAGGTTTTTGTCGGGCAGGCTGGAATTAAAAAAACCAATCATGATGACTTGACTTTATTGGTTCTCAATGAAACCAATAGTGTGGCTGCGGTTGTAACACAGAATCGTTTTTGTGCCGCACCGGTACACATCACTAAACAGCATCTAGCTGCTGGTCAAGGTATACGAGCCTTGGTTATCAATACCGGAAATGCCAATGCCGGTACCGGCCAGCAGGGCAGACTGGACGCACTATTTATCTGTGAAAAGGTGGCGCAGCAAATAGGTTGTCATGCTGAACAGGTTTTGCCTTTTTCTACTGGTGTTATTCTAGAACCTTTACCGGCAGATAAGATTGCGAAGGTATTACCAGATGTAAAAATGGCGTCATGGTCGCGAGCTGCAGCAGCAATTATGACCACAGATACTGTTCCCAAGCTGGCCAGTCGCTGTATCTGCGTTGATGGTCAGGAAATTCATTTTACCGGTATTGCCAAGGGTTCAGGTATGATTCATCCCAATATGGCAACGATGCTGGGATTTATATTTACGGATGCCGATATTGCTCAGCCGGTTCTCCAGAACATGATAGAGGAAGTAGTAGAAACTTCTTTCAATGCGATTACTGTGGATGGCGATACTTCAACGAATGATAGTTTTGTTGTGGTCGCTACCGGTAAAACCTTACTGCCTCGAATTGAGGATGTGACTGAAGCTAATTATGAGGCGATAAAGTCGGTTATCGCAGATTTAGCATTGGAACTAGCGCAGGCTATAGTGCGAGACGGAGAAGGGGCAACTAAATTTATCACTGTTCATGTAAAAAATGCTCTAACTGTAACGGAGGCTCGGCAGGTAGCTTATGCTGTGGCGCACTCACCTTTGGTTAAAACCGCATTTTATGCTAGTGACCCGAATCTTGGACGTATTCTCTGTGCCATTGGTTATGCTGGTATTGCTGATTTGGACATAACGCTAATTAATGTTCATCTGAATGAAGTATTGGTAGTAGAAAATGGGGAACGGGCTGGTAGTTACAATGAACAGGCTGGGCAGAGAGTAATGGCGGAAGATGAAATTACTATTACCATTGATTTGGCTCGCGCAGATGCCGAAGTGAAAATTTATACCTGTGATTTATCTAAAGAATATGTGGCTATTAATGCTGATTATCGCAGTTAAATAATGGTTTCATTCAACCCGCTGTGAAAGCGGGTTATTTTTTTGTTAATCTGGTTTTTGCACAGCCGTTATTTTAATTTCTACTTTCCATTGCGGATTGGCTAAAGCTGCCTGTACGCAGGCACGTGCAGGCGCCCGACCGGGAGTAATCCAGGCATCCCACGCTTGATTCATACCAGCATAATCCTGCATGTTGGCCAGATAAATGGTAGCTTCACAAATATGCTGTTTATCACTATTGCAGGCGTGCAGAATTTTATCTATTTGTGCCAGTACATTGGTAGTTTGAGCAGAAATCTCAGCATTTTCATTAGTAGGTACTTGTCCTGCCAGAAAAATTAATCCATTAGTAATGGTTGCTTCAGCAAAACGGTTACTACTCTGATAAAATTCGATACTCATGTTTACATATCTCCCTTTATGTTAATTCAGTAATGGTATCACAGCATTAAAAGCCTGATCGAGTAAGGTAATGAGTAAAATAAAATATCCAGTAACAACGGCAATAAGATTTCTGCGTGAGCATGAAGTGATATTTGATCCAAAGGAATATCCTTACGCTGAACATGGCGGTACAGCCCGTTCTGCGGCATGTCTTGGCGTGGATGAACATGCAGTTATCAAAACAATTGTTTTGCAAAATGAACATAAACAAGGTTTGATAGTGTTAATGCATGGAGATAAACAAATCTCAACGCGCAAACTGGCGCGTGATTTGAATATGAAACATATTGAACCGGCCAGTCCACAGCAGGCAAATAAATGGACAGGCTATCTGGTAGGCGGTACCAGTCCGTTTGGTAATAAAGCCAGCTTACCTGTTTATGTGGAAGAAAGTATTTATACTTTGCCACTGATTTATATCAATGGAGGTAAGCGCGGTTTTTTAGTGGCTATCCATCCCTCTGATCTGGCTTGTTTGCAACCACAATCTGTCCATGTAGCTACAGACAATAATTAGTATGATATAAATTTATGATTGAGCACGAAGCAGCTGCAACCACATTAGATTTATTAAATAAGTGTTTAGTATCGATTAGCAGTCAAAAATTTAGCCCTGATTTATTGTAAATAGGGCTAAATTCTTATTATGTTCACTGCCCGCGCTGATAAGCAGCATTAAATGGCTGATACTGATGGTCATGCAGTTCCTTAGCTGCGTCAGCAAGCCAGTTAATATTTCTGAGTAATACACGACCTTCCATAATTAAATCTGCTTGCTGGTTTTGCAAAATATATTCAGCCAGAGTCGGACTGGTTAATAGACCAACTGTAGCGACAGGAATATCTACAGCCTGTTTAATCGCAGTAGCAAATGGAGTCTGGTAACCTCCATGTATGGGCAGGTCGGGCGCTTTGTCCAGCAATCCGCCGGTGGAAACATCAATCACATCAATTCCATCACGTTTAAGCCACTGGCAAATTTGTATCCAGTCTTCCATACTATTTTGCTGACCACTGTGATCATAATCAGTTAGAGATAAGCGTACCCATAAACTACCGGAAAATATGGCTCGAATCTCCGTCGTAATTTCCTGCAAGAGTCGGTAGCGATTGAGCAATGAACCGCCATACTTATCCTGACGCTGATTCGTTAATGGAGAGAGAAACTGATTAATTAAATAACCATGTGCAGCATGTATTTCAATGACATCTACGTCAGCCTGTTGAGCCCTTTCTGCCGCCTTAACAAAATCATCTTTAACTTGTTTGATTTCATCTATATCTAGGGCTTTGGGTAGGGATGAAGTATTGTTAAAAGCAATCGCACTTGGGGCAACCGGTGGTTGAGCATCTTCAGCTTTACGACCAGCATGGGCCAGTTGTACACCGACTTTACTGCCCAGATAATGTAGGGAAGAGACCAGTTCGGTAAATTTTTCTGCTTGTGAATCATTCCATAATCCTAAATCATGGTTAGTAATCCGTCCACATGGCTGCGCAGCAGTAGCCTCGATGATGATCAAACCAACATTGGCAATGGCGCGAGCACCGTAATGAGCAAAATGAAACGGGGTAATCATTCCATCTTTTTCTTTTACTTCATACATACACATAGGTGACATGACTACACGGTTTTTCAAACTGAGCTTACCGATATTGATTGGTGATAATAATAAAGACATGAAACTGACTCCTGTTCTGTGACCGTTATAATAAATTTATCGTTAAGCTGATTATAGGTTGCCATTGCTCATTTTGAATATGGTAATCTGGTAAAACTTGCAATAAATAAGTTATATAAATAAATGCGATTAATTTCCTGATTGATTAGTGGATCAAAACGTATGTATTTAATATATAACTTGTTAAGATTTTTGCTGTGCAGATAATTTTAATATTGTGATGGATACAAGTACTGAGGTTTTGCTTTCAATAATTACTTGAACTGATTTTTTTAATGTGTGGAACAGATTAAGCAGAGAAGTTAAGACATTTTTAAAAACTCTTTAAGCTGAAAATAATTCTGGAAGAAACAGTAACTATCAAATGCAAAGATTAACGATGGAGAAACTACATATATAGTATGTGGCGTTGTTATAAAGAGAGATAGTACGAATTCTCCAAAATTGGATAGCTATCTCTTATAAATAGTTATCTGAAATGAATTTCCACACCTTCTTTTTTATATATATGGTTTACATCATCTGCATTCGGTAGTGTTTCGCCAAAATAAACCTGATTAGATAATTTGTGCTTGAATATTGCATGGATCTGGTTAAAGGCTCCAATAGCAGTAAGATGAGATTGACCTTTGGGGTCGGTAATGGATAGAGTAGATGTGATTGGGCGATTAGTCGTATCTAAACCGGTAATATTGATTAATATGCGATGCTCATCACCGTTACCCGGACTATATAATAGTTTCTGGCGCAATGATTTAAAACGTTTAGCTGATATCAAATACCAGAAGCCACTTTGGATTAATACATAGAAAAGTCTGTTAGCCATATTACTGTTAAAACCAATGCGCGTAGATACTGATTTGGCTTTGGTTAATAGTGGCAATGTTAGTTGATCAGGAGTATCAAAACGATATACCAGAAAACGTTTGCTTTCTGAAAAATTCACTAGTCTGCTGTCTGTAAATGGCCTACAAGTTTGCGTATGTCCATCGGCAATGACCTCAAATGGAATCAGCATTCTGTCCATATACTCTACCGAATTGATTCCAGCTTTATCCTGCATTGAATACAGAATATTGATATCAATACTATCTATCTGATTAAATTTAACTGTATGCTGAATGATCGTGCTGGCAGCTACGCCTGCCATCCATGAGGAAGAAAATATGATGGGTGCATGCAGCTGACTGAAAAGATGTGTAGAGGTGATTGCGGTTTTTAATTTATCTGTCCAGCGAGTGATATCTAAATAAGCAATTTTATTTTCGATGGCAAAATGTAACACGCAGTTATCGGGATCATTGGCTAATGTCACGATTAATTGTGGTCGGATATGGTCAGGCAGCTGTGGTGTATTGATATCAAATTGTATTGCAGATGCATCAGGTAAAGTGGCTGCAAATGCTGTGGCTGTATGTATGTTGCGACCACCAATAATAATATGCATATTTGGATAGTATTGGTTTAATAGTGCAGCTACCTGTTGGCCAACTACTCCATAACCTCCGATTAATAACACAGACAACTGATTGTTCATAAGTTCTTTCTATTTTAGGTTGATTGACCTAAAATAATATACTATGTAATTTAAATTTGGTCAATTGACCTATTTTATGAAATATGATGATGACTAAAATTTCTCCAAAAAAAGAACAAATACTGACTACCTCTGCACATTTACTGGCGACAAAAGGAGGGGTAAATTTCAGTATGCGTACAGTAGCAGAAGAAATGGGAATGCGATTAAGTAATCTGCAATATTATTTTCCTACACTGGAAAAACTCTTCACTGCGCTGGTGGAAAATATTTTGCTACTGGTTGAAAGAAAAATAACTTCTGCACTAAAAAGTGATGCGGAGCCAATGAAAATACTGATAGATATCGTTTGTTCGGAGCTTGATGATGTATACAACTGTCAGTTAATGTGGGAGATCTGGGCATTGTCTGAGCGAACAGAGGAAGCTCATCAGGCCATTGCTCTGTTTTATCAGGAATACATAAAAAAAATAGCTACTTTAATCCATATACAGAACCCTACATTAAATAGCGACAACATACAGCGCCGTGCATTAATTATTGTTAGTTTGCTTGAAGGTGTATGGGTGGTAATAGGGAAAAAAAGGCCAAATATAGAGCTGGATAAAATTAAGGCAGATTTACAGCACACTATTGATTTAATTATTAATAGTTCCTGCTAACCATGCATATTTTCAAAAAAATTAATTTAGCAGTCGTTCAAAAAAAGTATTGCCGGTTTTTTTGTCAGATTAATTCTGATAAAGGCTGCCTGAGCAAGAACATCTAGCAATACTCTATTTGCCAGCAGTAATACTTTGTATTAACTTTTTTTGCTGGTGCATATTCCCGCAGATAATAAAGGTCAACTATAAATAAGCATGTTGAGGTAACAAAGCAGTTTGTTGACATGATTACGACAACAGGAATGGCTGGAGTTTTGCCTGCTGCTTGTCTAAATAACACAATCAATAGCCGAGGATCTCTGACAGTGGCTAAATCAGTTATTTACTTTTTTTGTGCAAACCAGTCGGCAAAGCCTTTGTGATTTTGAGATCAACAATAGAATTGATTATTCAGAGCTATTTTTGTCATAAAAATTTGTTCATTTCAAATACAATAATTTATGGCTTGTTGATCTCAAAGTTTATGACACATGTCCCTTTGACTAAATCCAAGCCAATCTACAGCAATATTTTTTCCAAATGCGATAACTTTAAATAGCTCACCCATCTCATGTGGAGCTAAAAGTGTCTGACAGGCTGTCGCTGCTTGAATATAAGGAGTTTCTTGTGGCTCACCTGTTTGTTCAAGGAGTCGGGTAATGCCTAAATTGAGCAGGAATGATGCCTGAGTTGTATAGCCAATTAAATCCAGTCCATTATTGATGGCTGCGTCGGCAATGGTGGTGAAATTAACGTGGGTAGTCAGATCGGTTAAACCGGGATAGAAGAAAACGTCATGAATCACATGATGGCGATAGTGGCCGATCAAGGTTCCCTGTTGTCGCTGTGGGTGGTAATACTGAGCAGCATCGAATCCGTAATCTATCCAAATCATAGCACCGCGTTGCAGTTTCTGCGCCAATGTGGCAATGAAAGCCTGTTGCTGTGGATGCAGTTCAGATTGGTATGGGGAATTGGTTTCGGGAAAAAGTTCTGAAATTTGCTGACGTATATATTGATTAGTAACTGTTTTTTTTTGCCAGTCGAATTTATTTTCCTGCCAGCATACGCCCATTTCGGTTATTTCTGATTTATTACGTTGATACACCGGTACCGGTATTGCATCCAATACTTCATTACCTAATAGTATTCCATCAAAATTGTCGGGTAGTTCAGATAAATGGGTAATTTTGTGTGCCAGATGAGGAGCATGACGATGAATTGTATGCTGTTGACGACTTCTTAAATTTGCAGAAAGCTCAATTATATAATATTGATTAATTAAATTTTCTGGCAAAGCATTTAATAAGGTAATCGCTAACTGACCGTTACCTGCACCAAATTCATAAATGTTGCCTGCTGTTTGTGGTAACAACTCTGATAACTGTTTTGCCAGTGTTTGGCCGAATAATGAACTCAATTCTGGTGCGGTAATGAAGTCCCCATTTGGCCCAAATTTCCGCGAGTTACTGGCATAGTAGCCATATTCAGGCGTATACAGTACTAACTGCATGTAATCTGTGAATGATATCCAGTTATTATTTTGTAAAATCTGCTGTTTTATAAGTGAGGTAAGTGCTTGACTACTGCTTAGTGCGCAGGTGTCTGGAATGGGTAGGTTATCCATACAAGGGTAAATTAAATGTAAAGAGAATTTTATTATAAACCCGACTATATGGTGTTGCCTAAGATAACAAAAAATATGACAAATCTAAAAGCAAGTGAAATGCTAAATAAAATACTAATTATTTGAAAAAAATAAATATTTATTATTTTTATTTAACAGAGATAGGGATAAAAAATACCTAATTCGCATTGACCGTATAAGAAAATTTGCTTTATAGTGTGAATAAGTGTGTAAAAGTGTGGCAAAGTGGGGGATAATCCCTGTTTTTAGAATCGGAGCTAATCAGTGTTTGGTGGCGCGTACGAATTAAGCATAGATAGCAAAGGAAGGCTGGCTATACCTGCCAAATTCCGCGATCTGCTTGCGCGTCATTTTAGTCCGGTATTGGTTGCTACACTGGAAAGACGGACGCATCTGCTTCTTTATCCTGAGTCTTACTGGCGGACGGTCGAAGAGCAGTTGCTACAGTTGCCTGTAGCGGGAAATAAAGTTTTACAGGCATATCAAAATTTGCTTTTGCACAATGCAGATACTATGGAATTAGATAGTGCCGGTCGAGTACTTTTACCCGGACATCTGCGTCGCTTGGTAAATTTTGAACGAGAAGTTTATGTGGTAGGCCGTGCTAATCGCATTGAGGTGTGGGGCAGGGCACTTTGGGAAGAGCAAAATAATGCAGCGCTTGATATGGATGAAGATATGCTGGCTGCGGAGCTAGGTAAAACTCAACTGCAATTATGAGTGAATTGATTAGTAATAGTGGTCATATTACTGTTTTGCTACATGAAGCAGTAAGTGGTCTGAATATTCAGCCAGCCGGAATATATGTAGATGGTACGTTTGGTCGGGGCGGTCATTCGCGGTTGATTTTATCAAAGTTGGGTGCTGAAGGCCGCTTAATTGTGTTTGATAAAGATCCTCAGGCTATTGCGGTTGCCTCTGAACTGGCTAAGCAGGATCAGCGAGTACAGGTAGTACATAACGGCTTTGCTACTTTGAAAAGTGAACTGAATAAGCTGGGTGTGTCTGGTATAAATGGTGCTTTGTTTGATTTGGGTGTTTCTTCTCCGCAGATTGATGAAGTTGAACGTGGTTTTAGTTTCCGTTTTAATGCACCACTGGATATGCGTATGGATCCTACCCGAGGGAGCTCGGCCGCAGAATGGCTGGCACGGGCTGAAGAGCAGGAAATATACGAGGTAATTAAAAATTATGGTGAAGAGCGGTTTAGTCGTCAGATTGCGCGGGCAATCACTAAACAACGACAGGAAGTACCGATTACCACAACCGGCCAGTTGGCGCGTCTCGTGGCACAAGTCGTCCATACTCGCGAGCGCAACCAAGATCCGGCAACACGCACCTTCCAGGCCATTCGCATCTTTATTAACCGTGAACTGGAAGAAATAACGGAAGTTTTACCACAGGTGATGGGTCATCTGTTGTTAGGAGGGCGCTTAGCAGTGATTTCTTTTCATTCACTGGAAGACCGTATTGTGAAACGGTTTATGCAACAGCATAGTAAACCTGCACCATTGCCACGCTGGGCAGTTGTGAAAGAGGCTGAGCGAGAAATACCACCGTTGAAATTAATAGGAAAGGCACAAAAACCTAGTGCTGCTGAAATTGCTGTAAATCCGCGTTCTCGTTCTGCAGTATTGCGGATTGCTGAGCGCAGCCATTGAATATTATTGGTTGATGATGATGAATAAAGTCAACATTGTTTTGCTTTTACTGGTTTTTGCTACGGCATTTACTGTTGTTACTGTACAAGATAGATCACGTCAGTTTTTCATTGCGCTGGATAAGGCGCAAAAAGGGGAAAAATTGTTAAATGAGGATTTCAGTCGTTTGAAGCTGGTACAGGCAAAATTGGCTAATCATCAAATGATTCAAGATTCTGCTACCAGTCAAAGCATGCATTTGCCAACTTTGACAGATACGAAAATGCTGGAATCAATGCGACCATAAATATAATGGGTTGCGTATACTGAAAATATTGGAAATAGTTATAAGTAACTGTTTCCATTAGTGGAATAACTATGTTGATTAAGAATGATTACAAACCACGCATGGTATCTCGTGAAGTCAAGCAGGTTAAACCTGTTACGACTAATGGCAGAATTACATTGGTATTAAGCAGTATTGCGCTGGCTTTTGCTATGCTAGTTGGTCGAGGCGTTTATTTGCAAACAGAAAAACATGATTTTCTGAAAGAACAGGGCGATCAACGTTTTGTACGGACAGTTCCTCTAACGGCGAGTCGAGGCACCATTACCGATCGTACAGGTGCACCTTTAGCTATAAGTGCTCCAGCTGATTCTTTATATGCCGTACCATCAGCCATGTCATCAATGCCAAGCGATGCTCAGATAGCGCAATTATCAGCATTGATAGATGTACCAGCATCGGTAATAAAGGATCGTTTGAGTCGTAATAAAGATTTTGTTTATTTAAAACGACAGCTTTCGTTGGAAACAGCTGAAAAAGTCGCAGCATTGAATATTAAAGGACTGGCTTTTCAACAGGAAACTAAACGCCATTATCCGATGGGCAAAATTTTTTCTCATATTATTGGTTTTACCAATATTGATGGTAAAGGTCAGGAAGGTCTGGAATTATCAAATGAGAAAATTTTGCACGGAATTGATGGTGCTAAAGTGGTCTTACGTGATAATAAGGGTAATATAGTAGACAGTCTGGATTCTCCACGCAATCACCTGCCACAAAATGGAGTGGATATGGTGTTGTCACTGGATCAGCGTATTCAGTCTATTGCTTATGAGTCTTTGCAGAAAGCTATGGCGCACCATCAGGCTGATGCCGGATCAGTGGTCGTATTGGATGGGAAAACGGGGGAAATTTTGGCTCTGGTTAACTCTCCAGGCTATGATTCTAATAATCCGGGAGCATTCGATAGTGACGCGCGCCGTAACCGAGCATTGACTGATATGATTGAACCGGGTAGTGCGATGAAGCCATTTGCCATTGCGAAAGGCTTAGATAGCGGTAAAATTCGTGCCAGCAGTGGCTTTAATACTATGCCTTATAATATAGGTCCGGCTAGGGTTCGAGATACGCATAATTATCCTTATCTAGATGTACGTGGCATTATTCAAAAGTCATCTAATGTAGGAACAAGTAAAATTTCTGCGATGTTTACTCCTGAAGAAATGTATAACCTGTATACTTCTGTTGGTTTTGGACGTCGGATGAATTCCGGTTTTCCGGGTGAAACCCCTGGTGTGGTGCGTGACTGGCATAAATGGCGCCCTATTGAACAGGCTACTATGTCTTTTGGTTATGGAATACAAATGAGTCTGTTACAGCTGGCTCGTGCTTATACTATCTTTACTAATGATGGCGTATTATTACCGATTAGTTTTCAGAAACTGACCGCTCACCCGGAAGGTGAACAGATCATCAAACCGGAAACAGCCCGAACTGTACGACATATGATGACAGCGGTAACGCAGCCAGGAGGTACCGGTTTGCAAGGTGCTATCGAGGGTTATGATGTTGCTGCCAAAACGGGTACAGCTAGGATGCTGGTCAACGGCCAATACTCTGCCACTAAACATATGGCTACCTTTATTGGCTTTGCTCCAGCTGATAATCCACGAGTGATCGTAGCCGTAAATATTCAGAATCCAACTGTTAACGGTTATTTTGGCGGTTCTGTTTCCGGCCCGGTATTTCGTGAGGTGATGGCCAATACGTTAAATGTGCTAGGAATAGCACCAACCAAGCCGGTAAAGGATAGATCGCAATTAGCCACTAGGTGATAAAAAAACAACCTGTATTTAATGCAGGTTGTCTGTTTTATATTGCTCTGTAATTTTTTTATTGAAACGAACAAACTATGTTTTCGCTGAAAAAAAATCTGTCTGCATACATCCTCAGTACACAAGTACAGGCATTGGTCATAGGCAGGACATTGAAAGTAGACAGTCGGCAAATCCAACCCGGTGATGTTTTTGTTGCTTATCAGGGCGAATATACAGATGGTCGCAATTATATTCAGGCTGCTATAGATAATGGTGCAGTTTTTGTTTTTTGGGATGATGATGGCAAGTTTAAATGGCAGAAAGACTGGGATGTACCCAATGTTGGTGTAGAAGATTTAAAACAACGTGCCGGTTTAGTGGCTGCTGCCTGTTATGACTATCCGGGTGATAAATTGGCAATCTGGGGCATTACCGGTACTAATGGTAAAACTTCTATTTCTCAGTGGCTGGCTCAGGCAGCGGATAAACTGGGTCAAAAATGTGCCATTATGGGTACTGTTGGCAATGGATACTGGCAGCAGCTACAAAGCAGTGCTAATACCACTATGGATGCGGTGTCTAATCAAACATGGCTGAAACATTTTGTTGATGATGGCGCTAAAGCAGTAGCGATGGAGGTATCTAGTCATGGATTGGATCAAAGCCGAGTTGTTGGTGTTCCGTTTACTACTGCTGTTTTTACCAATTTAACCCGTGATCATTTGGATTATCATCAGAGCATGGAAAATTATGGAGCCTGTAAAACGGCTCTGTTTTACTGGCAAGGTTTGCGTCATGCGGTGATTAATACAGATGATGAATTTGGTGCGCAGTTGCAGCGACAATTACGTTTAGATTGCCCGCAATTAACTGTTTATTCTTATGGCTTCAATTCAGAAGCTGATATACGTATTCATCAATTTCAGGCTAGTTCTGGACATATGCAAATGCTTTTGACTACACCATGGGGTGAAGCAGAAATACATACCCATTTGCTCGGTCGTTTTAATGCCCAGAATCTGGCTGCTTGTTTAGGTGTTCTATGTGCCAATGGATTTGCCTTTGCAGATGTTGTTTCTGTCTGGAATGATATTAAACCGGCTACCGGAAGAATGGATTGTCTGACAGAGAAAAATCAACCTTTGGTGGTCGTGGACTACGCCCATACACCAGATGCTCTGGAAAAAGCTTTAGCCACTTTGCGGGAAATTAAACCTGCTAAAAGTCGTTTATGGTGTATTTTTGGTTGTGGCGGAGATCGCGATGCGGGTAAACGACCGTTAATGGGTGCGGCAGCTGCCGCCGGGGCTGATTGCGTAGTAGTGACCAGCGATAATCCGCGTACAGAAGATCCACAAAAGATAATTGCCGATATTTTGCCATCAGTTTCAAATCCTAAACTGGTACAAACCGATCGTCGTGCAGCTATCAATTATGCAGTCAGCCATGCTGCTAGCGAAGATATTATTTTAATTGCCGGGAAAGGTCATGAAACCTATCAGGATATTAACGGTGTAAAACAGCATTTTTCAGATTTCGAAGTAGCACAATCAGCTTTACGTCAGCGTGTCTGATGGCGATATAGAGATAGAAATGATGCCGATTCTTGATTTAAATTTTATTTGTCAGACTTTTGGTCGTCAGTTGTCAATGACCAATGCAGCGGTTAACCGGATAGTTATTGACAGTCGCACAATTCAGACCGGAGATGTATTTGTGGCTATCAAAGGCGAACATTTTGATGGCCATGATTTTGTTGATGATGTACTTGCTAAAGGCGCTTTGTTATGTGTAGTCAGTCGTACTAAGTTTAGTCAGGATAAGCGCTGTTTAGTGGTTGAAGATACAGAAAAAGCATTAGGACAACTGGCACATGCGTGGAGAATGACAGTAAATCCTGCATTACAGGTTTTCGGTATTACTGGTTCCGCTGGTAAAACCACTGTTAAAGAAATGCTGGCTACTATTTTGCGCCATCATGCCGGTGATCAGGCAGTTTTGGCGACGGCCGGTAATTTTAATAATCATATTGGCCTGCCCTTAACTTTGCTGCAACTTAAATCACATCACTGCTATGCGGTAATCGAGATGGGCATGAATCATGCTGGTGAATTGAGCTATTTAACCAGATTAACCTGTCCTGATTACGCATTGGTAAATAATGCATTACGTGCTCATATTGGTTGTGGCTTTGCAGATGTTGCCGATATTGCTCGAGCCAAAAGCGAAATTTATCAAGGTTTAGATAATCAGGGTATTGGATTGATTCCCATAGAGGATGAGCAATCGGCAATTTATGCTGCTGCTCTGTGCGACAAACGTCGAGTGACTTATGGCATTAAGCAAGGCGATGTCCATGCCGAAAATATCATTTTAAAACCGTTGAGTATCAGTTTTGATCTGCAAAGTCCTGAAGGTGTTATCGCATTGCACGTTCCGGTGCCGGGACTGCATATGGTACATAATGCCGTGGCTGCCTGTGCGATGGCTCTGAGTGCTGGTGTACCGTTAACTGATTTGTGTGCTTTGACTAATTTTGTTAATGCTAAAGGGCGTTTGCAACAAAAGCGAAGTTTGCGAGGTGCATTAATCATAGATGATACTTATAATGCCAATCCGGATGCTTTTAAAGCAGCCGTTGATGTGCTGGCATCTTTTCCGGCACCGCGCGTAATTGTTATGGGTGCAATTGGCGAATTGGGTGAAAATGCCCCAGCTTTGCATACTGAAGTAGGTGCTTATATACGGGAACGAGGCATTGAAGCAGCTTTGTTTATCGGAGATGATGCGCGCTATGCTGCTGTAGCTTATGGTGTAGCCGATGCCTTTTATGCGAGTAAAACTGATTTACTCGCAGATTTACGCAGCTGGGATCAGCAAATGGCAACTATTCTGGTAAAAGGCTCGCGCTTTATGCATATGGAAGATATTGTGTCTGCTCTGATGGAAAAGTAAGTTTCATCGGGCTTATAAAAGTTGTCACTGACTGTTTAAAGTTAAAAGTTTTACTGATTTTAGTTTCTCTGAAAAAATTAATTTTTTAGAGACATTATATTAATTTTTATTAACCGTTACGGCATGGGCTGTAACAAGGGATACAGCCATGTTGTTATGGTTAGCGGATTTTTTCCATTACTGGATTAATGGTCTCCATTTATTTCAATACACCACATTTCGTGCCGTGATGGCGGCACTGACTTCTTTGTGTTTAAGCTTACTTTTTGGTCCATGGATGATCAGAAAACTGACCGAACTTAAAGTCGGACAGGCAGTTCGAGATGATGGACCACAAACCCATTTAATTAAATCAGGGACACCAACTATGGGTGGTACTCTGATTTTGCTGGCCATTACTGTTACTACACTTTTATGGTGTAAGTTATCTAACCCTTATATCTGGGTATTGTTATTTGTTATGTTAAGTACTGGTGCTCTGGGTTTTTACGATGACTGGAAGAAAGTTGTAAATAAAGATCCTCATGGCGTCTCAGCAAAATTTAAAATGCTGTGGCAGTCAATAGTTGCGATTGTGGCCGGTATTGTATTGTTCTATGCTGCGCATTTAAGTTCTGCGACAGCATTTATCGTGCCATTTTTCAAAGAAATTGCTTATCCCCTGGGTGGGATAGGATTTGTTATTTTGACGTACTTCGTTATTGTAGGAACTTCCAATGCCGTTAATCTTACTGATGGTCTTGATGGATTAGCTGCCTTTCCAATGGTGTTGGTAGCGGCTGGTCTGGCTATTTTTGCATATGTTAGCGGGCATGCTGAATTTGCACATTATTTACAATTACCACATGTACCAGGTGCTAATGAAGTGGTCATTTTCTGTGCCGCTATTTGTGGTTCTTGTCTTGGCTTTCTATGGTTTAATGCTTATCCGGCTCAGGTATTTATGGGTGATGTGGGCGCTTTGGCTTTAGGTGCTGCGTTAGGTACGGTTGCGGTGATAGTGCGTCAGGAAATTGTACTGGTGATAATGGGTGGTTTATTTGTAGTTGAAGCATTATCAGTGATGTTACAGGTGGGTTCTTATAAATTAAGAAAGAAACGTATTTTCCTGATGGCACCAATACATCATCATTTTGAGCAAAAAGGCTGGAAAGAGACGCAAGTTGTAGTCCGTTTCTGGATAATTACTATGATTCTGGTTTTAGTGGGCTTATCTTCTTTAAAAATTCGCTGATTTATATCGATTCTGGTAATTAAAGTTAGAACATTTGGTAGGACTTGGTCATGATTGACTGGCATCGTAAAAAAGTTTTGGTTTTAGGTTTGGGACGAACTGGCATATCTATGCTGGAATTTCTTACACAAGCCGGTGCAGATGTGGCCGGGTATGACGCCAAATTAATAGAGGACACTCGACAAGAGCTGAGTGAACGTTTTCAGATACCTTTCTATACAGATAATTTAAATTCGATCCCAAATTTTTTTGAGTATGACATATTAGCTTTGAGTCCGGGTATTAGTCAGCGCCAGCCGATGATTAGCGCATTTCAGCAGGCTGGGGGCGTGGTACTGGGTGATATAGCTATTCTAGCTGATTTGTTACAGAACACTGAAAGTAAGATCATTGCGATTACTGGTTCAAATGGTAAGACCACAACGACCAGTTTGGTTGAATACCTATGCCGGCGCAGTGGTTTGGATACAGTTTGCGCCGGAAATATTGGTACACCGGTTTTGGAAGCTTATCTGGCACGTTCTGGTAAGCCGGCAGATGTATGGGTGCTGGAGTTATCCAGTTTTCAGTTAGAAACCACGCCATGTCTTAATGCTACAGTGGCAGCCGTCTTAAACATATCAGAAGATCATCTGGATCGATATGATGATTTACTGGATTATGCTCACGCGAAAGATAGGATTTTCTGTGGCAATACCATTCAGGTATTGAACTATGATGATGTATTTTGTCGTGCTATGGTACGGCATGGACGTGCGGTACGGTGGTTTTCTTTGCAACAATCGACAGATTTCTGGTTGAATGCCGACACATTATATAAAAATAACGAGATTCTAATTGCTCAGCAGGAATTATCTATACAGGGTAGCCACAATGCAGCCAATGTTCTGGCTGCGTTTGCATTATGTGAAGCCATTGGTATGACCAGTACAGAACTGGTTCAGTATATCGGAGATTTTAAAGGGTTACCGCATCGTGTAGAAAAAGTAGCAGAAATCAGTGGTGTTACCTTTATAGATGATTCGAAAGGCACCAATGTAGGTGCGACCTGTGCTGCGCTAACTGGATTGAGTTCACCAATTGTGTTGATTGCTGGTGGACAAGGGAAGGGACAGGATTTTACCCCATTACAAAAGGCATTACAGAATAAAGCTCGAGCAGTGCTGTTGATTGGTGTTGATGCTCAGGAAATAGGTACTGTTTTACAGGATACTATATATCCAGTTGAATACTGCACCGATTTACCTGAAGCAACCAGACGAGCTTTTAAACTTGCGCAAAGTGGCGATATTGTATTGCTAAGCCCAGCCTGTGCCAGCTATGACATGTTTAAAGGGTATGCGCATCGCAGTGAAGTATTTATCCGTAGCGTGCGTGAGTTACAGGGGTAGCATATGATCACAGAGTCACGCTTATTAGACCGGAAGTTATTACGTCGTGGTGCTACCTTTGATCAGTCATTGTTGTGGATGGTAGTATTAATGACGAGTTTTAGCCTGATAATGGTGTACTCGGCTTCAATTGCATACGCTTCTCACGATGGTGGTAGTAAATACTTCTATTTGATTCGTCAGGCTATCTTTCTGGGCTGTGGTGGGTTTTTGGGGCTTATTGCGGTACGTATACCCTTACGTACCTGGAAAATGTTAACGCCATTAATACTATTATTTAGCCTGATTATGCTTGTTGTGGTACTGGGCATGGGACGAGAAATTAATGGCGCTAAACGCTGGATTAATTTAGGACTCATTAATGTTCAGCCCACTGAAATTTTCAAACTGGCCATAATTTTATATCTATCTAGTTTTTTTACGCGGCGGGCAGAAGTACTGAAAGAATTTAAGAAAGTCTGGTTTGCTGGCATTCCGGTCGGGCTTGGTTTAGGGCTGATTATGCTGGAACCAGATTTTGGTTCGTTTGTCGTAGTGACCGTTATCGCTCTCGGGCTGTTGTTTTTAGCCGGTCTGCCGTTTCGCTGGTTTATGGCAGTGGTAGGATTTGGTCTGGTAGCAATGATTATGCTGGTTCTGTTTGAACCTTATCGTTTGGCACGTGTAACTGGTTTTCTGGACCCATGGGCTGATCCTTTGGGGAAAGGGTATCAGTTAACGCATTCTTTAATGGCAATCGGACGTGGTGGCTGGTTTGGAGTGGGATTAGGTGCCAGTCTGGAAAAACGATTTTATCTGCCTGAAGCACATACTGATTTCATACTGGCTGTTATTGGAGAAGAATTTGGCTTTATCGGTATTATGGTGCTGATGTTTTGCTATATCTGGCTAATGGTCCGTGCTTTTTCAATTGGCAAACAAGCCAGAGATTTGGAATTATTTTACAGCTCTTTCGTCGCTAAAGGTATTGGTATCTGGATTGGTATTCAAAGCTTCTTTAATATCGGCGTGAATATCGGTTTACTTCCCACTAAGGGGCTGACTTTACCATTACTGTCTTATGGCGGATCGGCAATTATCGTGATTTTAATCTGTATCGCATTACTATTACGCGTAGATTATGAAAATCGCCGAGTTATGCGAGGATTTAAAGTATGACTAATGTCCAAATAGACGATAGTGAAAAAAAAATGAGTGCTAAAACCTTTATGGTTATGGCCGGTGGTACTGGCGGACATATTTTCCCAGCTCTGGCGGTTGCTCAGGCTCTGCAGCAACAAGGACATCATATTGTTTGGCTGGGTAGTGAAGGTGCAATGGAAACACGACTGGTGCCTCAATATAATATTCCATTGGAAACACTGGCGATAAAAGGTATTAGAGGCAACGGATTTAAACGAAAATTGTTGTTACCATTTACTTTATTCAAAACCATTATGACGGCGCGTTCGATTATTCGAAAATACCACATTGATGGAGCAATTGGCTTTGGCGGTTTTGTGACATTTCCCGGTGGTATAGCGACAAAAATGAGTGGTTTGCCTTTGGTTGTGCATGAACAAAATGCAATTGCTGGCTTGTCTAATAAGGTTTTAGCCAGATTAGCCAATCGGGTATTGTTTGCTTTTCCTGATGTGTTTGGTAATCAGAATGGGTTAGTGGGTAATCCGGTTCGTGCGGATATTGCTAATTTACCTGAACCGAAACAGCGATTTGCTGATAGATATGGGCCATTGAATATTTTAATTGTTGGCGGTAGCTTAGGAGCAGATGCTTTAAATCAAATTGTGCCACAGGCAATTGCTTTATTGCCGGCTGAGCAGCGTCCGAAAATTGTGCATCAGTCTGGCCGAAATAAATTGACTGTATTAGAGCAAAATTATCAGCAACTAAGCGTTGAGGCAAATTGTACAGAATTTATTACTGATATGTTGTCAGCCTATCGCGATGCTGATCTGGTGATTTGTCGTGCTGGGGCTTTGACAATAGCGGAATTGACAGCAGCTGGTGTTGGGGCTTTTTTAGTACCCTATCCACATGCGGTGGATGATCATCAAACAGCAAATGCCCAGTTTATGGTTAATGATCAGGCAGCTGTGTTATTACCACAATCTACGCTGACAGCCCAATCTCTGCATGATTTACTGATTAATTTAACCCGAGAACAATGCTTGCAGATGGCAATTAAAGCGCGCGCACTGGCTCAGCCGGATAGTGCTGATCGAGTAGCGCGTGAAGTAATGGGATGTTTTGAATAATATATAGAATTGATTAACCTGTTTAAAGATATTGCCTTAGGCAAATCAGGTCATATAGAAAAGTAATCAAGCATGAAAGAGAACATGAAAGATCGCATCCGCCATATACATTTTGTCGGTATTGGTGGTACTGGGATGTGTGGCATTGCGGAAGTGTTACATAACGAAGGTTATGAAATCAGTGGTTCAGATCTGGCTGATAATGCTGCTACGCAACATTTGCGATCAATTGGTGTTTGTATATTTACCGGACATAGTGCTGAAAATATAAAAGGGGCTGATGTTGTCGTCACGTCAACTGCTGTCAGGAAAGATAATCCAGAAGTTATAGCCGCTAGCGCACACAAAATTCCAGTGATACCTCGAGCAATGATGTTGGCTGAGATAATGCGTTTTGGTCGCGGAATTGCCATAGCTGGCACCCATGGTAAAACCACTACTACCAGTCTAACTGCTTCCGTACTGGCAGCGGCAGGGCTGGATCCGACTTTTGTTATTGGGGGTCGTTTAACTGCAGCTGGTAGTAATGCCAAGCTCGGTAAAGGTGAATATATAGTAGCAGAAGCTGACGAATCTGATGCCTCATTCCTTTACCTGACACCTCTGTTCACAGTAGTGACTAATATTGATACAGATCATATGGATACCTATGATCATGATATAGAAAAATTACATCAGGCATTTATAGATTTTGTTCATCGCATGCCTTTTTACGGTAAAGCTTTTTTGTGTATAGATAGTGAACATGTACGCCAGATTTTACCCAGAATTCAAAAACCATTTGTGACCTATGGATTGGATGATAGTGCTGATTTATATGCTACTAATATCACTACTAACGGGGCAAAAATGTGTTTTGATGTCCATACGCGCAAAAAAGGAATTAAGCCTTTTAGCGTAACAGTCAACATGCCTGGTCGTCACAACGTTTTGAATGCGTTAGCTGTCATCGGTGTAGCACTGGAAATAGATGTGCCTGTGACGGCTATCCAGCAAGGATTAGAAGGTTTTGCTGGTGTGGGACGGCGTTTTCAGAACTATGGTGAGATTGCATTACCTCAAGGAGGTAATGCTTTATTAATTGATGATTACGGTCACCATCCGGTAGAAATGACCGCAACTATTGAAGCTGCTCGTGGAGCCTATCCGCAGCATCGGCTGGTAGTTGCCTTCCAGCCTCATCGCTATACACGTACACGTGACTTATTTGAAGATTTTGTGCAGGTATTGACTAAAGCCGACTGTATCGTATTAACTGATGTATATACGGCTGGAGAAGATCCGATTGTTGCCGCAGACAGTAAAGCTTTAATGCGCGCAATTAGAGTGTTAGGCAAAACTGAACCTATATATGTAGCCAATGTCGATGAGATGGCTGCTACCTTATTAAATGTACTGCAAGATGGAGATGTTTTGCTCAATATGGGCGCAGGCAGTATTAATAAAGTACCAGCAATGTTGGTGGAAGCTTCAACTAATGAATTAAATTAAGAGTTGCTGAACTCAACACGACTTCAGTAGCGACTGTCATTAAAACAGAAAGAATCATAACAATGAATGATTTTGGTAAAGTTGCCGTATTAATGGGTGGTTTTTCCACTGAACGAGAAGTTTCACTGGCCAGTGGTGCAGCAATTTTAGCTGCGTTAAAAAGTAAAGGTATCAATGCTCACGCATTTGACCCAAAAAAGAAGCCATTGTCTGGTCTAGTTAATGAGAATTTCGAACGAGTTTTCAATATTTTACACGGTTCATTTGGCGAGGATGGTGTCGTACAAGGTGCATTAGAAGCCTTGGGAATTCCTTATACAGGTTGTGGAGTAGCTGCCAGTGCATTAGGTATGGATAAATTTCGTAGTCGGCTGGTGTGGCAAGGAGTAGGTTTGCCGTGTGTACCATTTATCGTGTTAAATGATAATAGTGATTTCTCTGCCATTGAGGCAGAATTGGGTCTGCCATTATTTGTTAAACCTGCAGCAGAAGGCAGTAGTGTTGGCGTGATGAAAATCAAACAGGCAGGTGAATTGGTTAAAGCTTATCATCAGTTAAAACAGTTTCATGGTGAAATTCTGGCGGAACGAGCCATCAATGGCGGCGAATATACTTGTGCCATTCTGGGTGATCGGGCTTTGCCGAGCATTAAAATTATTCCGGCGACAGATTTTTATGACTATGAAGCAAAATATGAGCGTGATGATACCGTATATCTGTGTCCAGCCGATTTAACCGAAAAAGATGAAAAACATATGCGTGAATTAACATTGCGTGCTTTTCAGGCTCTGGGTGGTAGAGGCTGGGGCAGGGTAGATTTTCTGCGCGACGATAATGGCCAAATCTATATTCTGGAGGTTAACACCGTACCGGGTATGACCAGCCATAGTTTGGTTCCAAAAGCGGCGAATGAAATCGGCTTGAGTTTTGAAGATTTATGTGTTGAAATTTTAAGCCATGCGACTTTGGGATAATGCGCCGGCGTTAAAACGGTTATGTCGTTGGCTTTATTTCGGCATAATATTGTGTTTATTGGCAGCAGCAGGAATGTGGCTTGTGCAATCATCCTACTTTCCTATACGTCAGATTAAAGTTGCATATCCATTGAAATACGTGCAGACTGGAGAAATTGAATCGATCAGTAGACAGTACTTGTATGGCAATATTTTTAACGTAAATGTTAATGCAGCCAGAGTTGAGTTGGCAAAACTTCCTTGGGTGGCATCGGCACAGGTGAAAAGGATTTGGCCGGATACCGTTTTATTGGAACTCAATGAACGAGAACCCATTGCACGCTGGCATACAGGCTTACTGGTTGATACTAACGGGCAATTATTTCAGGCGCAAGTGCAGGAGAACTTACCGTTATTAGTGGGTGCAGAGAGCTCAGTTCGCTTTATGACTGTGAATTTGTTAATATTCGAAAATTTACTTCGTCCTATAGACTTGCATATTAGTGAGTTGCATTTAAGTAATCGTTCTGCTTGGGATATAGTATTAGATAATGGAATTACCCTGCGTTTGGGGCGAGAAAATGTAGAAACAAGGTTGTCCCATTTTATTTGGGCATGGCCAAAAGTATTGCGTAAACAGGCCAGTGATATTGATTATGTGGATTTGCGTTATCCGGATGGTTTTGCGTTACGGCATAAAAATAAAGCCGTAGAACAGCATAGAATAAATGAGCTGCCACCCATAAATTCGGATGCTAATCAAAATCCGCTCTAACTGGTTAAATGAGCAAGCCAATTGATTATTTGTTTTTAAAGTGATGACCATGGTTAAAGGTAAAAAATACATCAGTGCATTGGATATCGGAACGTCAAAAGTAATTGCGCTTATTGGTGAAATACAGGAAGACAACGAAATTCACATTGTTGGTTTAGGACAGGCGCCATCACGAGGCTTAAAAGCTGGGATGGTAACCAATATAGAAACCACGGCACAAGCTATCAAGCAAGCCATGGAAGAAGCACAGATGATGGCTGATGTACCACTGGACACAGTAACAACTGGTATAGCTGGAAATCATATTCGTAGTTTTAACTCTCAAGGCGTAGTTAAAATTAAAGATGGCGAAGTTAGTCAGGCCGATATTGATCGGGCTATCGACACAGCAAAGGCAATTAATATTCCGCCTGATCACGATATTCTCCATACCGTCGTACAGGAATTTATCATTGATAATCAACCTGGTGTGCGTGAACCAATCGGCATGAGTGGGGTAAGATTGGATACACGTATTCATATTATTACTGGTGCAGTAACAGCCATGCAGAATATTCAGAAATGTGTGAATCGCTGTGGTTTAAATATTGATAAAATGATTTTACAGCCTTTAGCCAGTGGGCAGGCTGTTTTGACCGATGATGAAAAAGATCTAGGGGTATGTGTGATTGATATCGGTGGTGGAACGACCGATATTGCCGTTTATACAAACGGAGCCATCCGACATACTGCGGTTATTCCGGTGGCTGGAGAGTTAATTACAAAAGATCTAGCGCAAGCTTTACGGACACCGCACAGTGCTGCTGAATATATTAAAATCAACCATGGAGTGGCTTTGGCTAACATGGATGGTCTTGATGATATGGTGGAAGTGCCCAGTGTAGGTGATCGCAATCCACGGCAGATTTCGCGCCGTACGCTGGCTAGTGTTATCGGACCGCGGGTTGAAGAGATACTGGAGCTCACTCTTAATGAATTACGTCGTTCCGGCTTTCCAGAAGAAGTATTAACTTCAGGTATTGTGCTTACCGGTGGTGCTTCATTGTTGCCGGGTATGGTTGAGCTGGCTGAAGACGTATTTAACCTGCCAACCCGAATCGGTGTACCTAAAGAAATGGGTGGTGTGTCTGAGCGGATCCGTAATCCTCGTTATGCAACTGCAATAGGTTTATTACAGTCAGCCAGTGAGGATGAGAACAAAACAGATGGATCAGTACAGATAAATACCGAACCAAATCAATCTTGGTTAAGTAAATTTCAGGCATGGTTTAAAAACAATTTTTAACCTAAAATAGATTTAATATGGCATAAATTTTGCGCAAAGTATGGAACTGTCTATATAATGATAGCTATTTATAAAACGAATAAGATCATAGCGTGGAATTTGTCAGGAGGCATAAATGCAACTGGTATATGATGTAGTAGAAGCAGCTGTCGGTGCCGCAGTCATAAAAGTCATCGGTATTGGTGGTGGTGGCTGTAATGCTATCAATAATATGGTAGAAAACGCCGTTGGCGGTATTGAATTTATCAGTGCCAATACCGACGCGCAAAGCCTGCAAAACAGTAAGGCTTCAAAACGGATTCAGCTGGGTAATAATCTTACCCGTGGATTGGGTGCCGGAGCTGATCCTGAAATTGGACGTAATGCTGCCATGGAAGATCGAGAGTCTCTGGCCGACGCTATTCGCGGGGCAAATATGTTGTTTATTACCACTGGTATGGGTGGTGGTACCGGCACGGGTGCGGCTCCAGTGGTGGCAGAATTGGCCAAAGAGATGGGCATTCTTACTGTTGCTGTGGTAACCCGTCCTTTTGAATATGAAGGTAAACGTATTCAGGTAGCAAATAATGGTATTGAAATCCTGAAAAACACCGTTGATTCTTTAATCGTAATTCCCAACGATAAACTGATGTCTGCACTAGGTGAAGACGTTAGTATGCGTGAAGCTTTCCGTGCTGCTGATAGTGTGTTACGTAATGCAGTTGCTGGCATCGCTGAAGTGATTACCAATCCGGGTATTATTAATCTGGATTTTGCGGATGTGAAAAACGTCATGAGTATCATGGGTATGGCTATGATGGGATCAGGTAATGCGCATGGTATCGATCGTGCCCGTATTGCCACTGAACAGGCCATTGCTAGCCCGTTACTGGATGATGTTACTTTAGATGGTGCTCAGGGGGTTTTGGTTAATATCACCACAGCTCCTGGATGTTTGAAAATGTCTGAGTATAAAGAAATCATGAGTATGATTGATGAATATGCTCACCCAGATGCGGCATTAAAATATGGTACCTCTGAAGATGAAAGCATGGAAGAAGGTGAAATCCGCGTTACCATCATTGCCACCGGCTTACAAGAACAGAAAAACATACATCAGCAACAAGCCTCTAATCTGCGCGTCGTACATACTGCTCAGGCAACTGGTACAGATGATGCCTATCCTGATATCGGTAGTGTAGTACGTTCAGGACGAAGTGCACGTAGTATGAATCTAGCTGCCGCTGATTTTTCAAATCAGTCAGTACTGGATGATTTTGAAATACCTGCCGTTATTCGCCGCCAGGCTGATTAATCTTATTTGTTCAAAGGAGCTGTCCAGAACGATTCTGGGCAGCTTTTTTAATTATTAACGATCTTTTAATGAATTCATGTATTTGGAATAAATATTTTACTATTTAGCGGATTTTTTACGACACTTTTAATGATTGATTAGTATAAATCTGATCAATATTTGTGAATAGATGTTAATCAAAAATGATTGATTCGAACCAGAAAAATCGTAATCTGCTTTGGAAAGAACTCACTAATCACTTACAATAAACATAGATGACTGCTTTCCAGACAATTTGTTAAGTCAATTAAATATGAATGATGTAACTGCTCAAATTAATCACACTGATGATTTTTTGCTTCTTGGTCAATATGCTGAACAGGCCTACTTATCTTATGCCATGAGTGTAGTCAAAGGTCGGGCCTTACCTGATGTTGCAGATGGTCAAAAACCGGTACAGCGACGAATTTTATACGCCATGAAAGACATGGGGTTAGTTCATGGTGCCAAACCGGTTAAATCAGCTCGTGTTGTGGGTGAAATTTTGGGTAAATATCATCCTCATGGCGATGCTTCTGCCTATGATGCGATGGTGCGGATGGCGCAGGATTTTATGCTGCGATACCCTTTGATTGATGGTATTGGTAATTTTGGTTCGCGTGATGGTGACAGTGCAGCGGCAATGCGTTATACCGAAGCCAGATTAACCCCTATGGCTGAGTTACTGCTATCCGAATTAGAAATGGGAACGGTAGATTTTACTCCCAACTACGACGGTGCTTTTGTTGAACCAGTGGTATTGCCTGCCCGATTACCAATGGTATTACTTAATGGCGCATCTGGAATTGCTGTTGGTTTGGCTACTGAAATTCCATCCCATAATCTGCGCGAAATCAGTGCTGCAGCAGTGGCTTTATTAAAACAGCCTGAACTGGATATAGCTGCACTGATGGACTATATTCCTGGTCCAGACTTTGCCGGTGGTGGGCAGATTATCAGTAAAAAAGAAGATATTCAGGCTATTTATGCACAAGGCAAAGGAAGTATTCGAGTGCGTGCACGCTATGAAATTGAAAAGCTTGCCCGTGGACATTGGCGTGCTATTGTCACTGAATTGCCACCTGGAACCTCAGCACAAAAAATTCTGGCAGAAGTCGAAGAGCAGACCAATCCAAAACCGAAAACAGGTAAGAAAAATCTGTCTCAGGAACAACAAAACACCCGTACATTGATGCTATCACTTCTGGATCGCGTGCGGGATGAATCAGACGGGCAATCGCCAGTACGTTTGGTGTTTGAACCAAAATCCAGTCGCCAGAATCCTGATGATTTTATGAATACCTTAATGGCGCAGACAAGTCTTGAAGGTAATGTACCAATTAATCTGGTCATGATGGGGCAGGATAATAAACCTGCGCAAAAGAACCTGAAAGAAATTTTGCGCGAATGGTTAGATTTCCGTTTACTGACAATCACGAGACGATTGCAATATCGTCTTGAACAGGTTGAAAAAAGAATTCATATACTTGAAGGCAGACAAATTGCCTTTTTACATATTGATGAAGTGATTCGGGTAATTCGGGATTCTGAAGAACCAAAAACGGAATTAATGTCTGCATTTGGCTTAAGTGCGATACAGGCTGAAGATATTCTTGAGATTCGGTTACGGCAGCTGGCGCGTCTGGAATGGATCAAGCTTGAAACTGAACTAAATAAGTTGCAACAGGAACGAGATGAATTAACAACTTTATTGCAGGACGAAAAAGCCAAAAAGAAACTCATTATTAAAGAAATAGAAAGTGACACCAAAACTTTTGGTGATCAGCGTCGCACCTTAATTGAACCAGCACCAAGAGCTACTTTAACTCAAACTACTGCTGATGAACCTATTACCATAGTGTTATCGAAAAAAGGCTGGCTTAAAACGCGGGCGGGTCATAATCTGGATCTGAGTCAAACTACTTTTAAAGAAGGCGATGATTTATTGCAGATAGTAGAAGGACGCAGTATCTGGCCAGTTGTTTTACTGGATTCACTTGGTCGTACCTATACAGTTGAAGCGACCAGTATTCCGGGTGGCAGAGGTGATGGTGTTCCTGTTGGTTCCTTGGTTGACTTGGCTAAGGGTGTTGAAATCGTGGCTATCATCAGTGCATTACCAGAACAATATTATTTACTTGCAAACAGCAGTGGTTATGGCTTTATCGTACAAATGAAAGATTTAATTAGTCGCACTAAAAATGGCAAGGTTGTCATGACTGTTAATCCTAATGAAGTCATGTTGCCACCGGTCATGATACCCACTACTAATTTACATTCAGCTATGACCAATATAGTGATGATATCCAGTGCTAATCGTTTGTTGGCATTTCATTTAAATGAACTTAAGGTGATGAGTAAAGGGCGCGGTTTGCAGCTAATAAGCCTGCCAAAAGGCGATATATTACAGTTTGTTACACTTGTCTCTGGTGATGAATTTGTACTGGAGACTCGAGGTAAGCGTGGTGCCAGTCATCAAGAAACATTACGTATACAGGATATCGCTAATAAACGTGGACATAAAGGTAAAGAGTTGACAGTAAATGGTAGCATAATTGCTGTTCGTTGTGATATGTCCATGAAGAGTTAATAGTGATGAAAAAAGGTATTGAAGGCTGGCAGCCTTATTTGGATAGACTTTCAGCCTTATTAAATATAGCTCGGGTAAGTCTGCTGTTCTCAATTATGACTTTTTATGTTCTTACCCGTGATATTGATGGGTTGGGTTTATCAGCTGCAAGTTTCAATAAAATTGAATTGTACAGCTGGATCAGTATTTATGGTTTTCTAATCCTTTTTTCGATGCTGGTACCACGCTGGCAAAATCAAACAGATGCTCTCCCGAATGTCAATTCGGTCGTAGATATCACTATGATGGCCTGGTTAATGAGTATGGCGGGTGGAGTGGATAGTGGTTTTGGCATTTTAATATTGCCTTTTATTGCTTCAGCCTGTCTGTTTAGTCGTGGTCGATATCCAATGATTTATGCCGGCTATATTTCATTGCTTATCACTATCATTACCATCTTTCAACTTAGTCGCGACGGCTTTGGTCATCTTAATCTTCGCATCTGTTCCATGTCCATTTTGCTGATTGTTGCCGCATTTCTGGTGGCCGGTCTGACTTCGTTTGTTGCTAGGACTTTGGCTCGATCTCAAAATCAACAGTTAATACAATCACAATTACTAACCAATTATAAAAATCTGCTGGTTCGCGCCTTTAATTTTGTACAGGAAGCTGTTGTAGTATTAGATGAAGCTGGGTATGTATGGTTAATGAACCGTCGGGCGCAAAATTTTTTTCCAGATCTGGTGGTGGATAAAAAAACCACTCTTTTCAGAGAAATTATGGTCGAGCGTCTACGAAGGAAGCGTCATTTTTTTGAATGTAGCTGTACTTTAGGTAAGTGGCCAATGCGTGTGCGGGTACGCATGTTACACGAAGCAAATAAACCTTTATTAATTCTTTCCATGCGCTCAGAAACAGAAATAGATCAGGAAGCAATGGCAATTAAACTGGCTTCTCTGGGGCAGTTAACAGCTAATCTAGCTCATGAAATCCGTAATCCCATGTCGGCTATACGTCAGGCTAATGAATTATTACAAGAAGATGAACAGAACCCGGCACAGTTACGCTTGTTTAACATTATAGACAATAATATTAGTCGTATTGATAAGATGCTGGAAGATATTAGTACGCTTAATAAGCGCGACAAAATAGATAAACACGCAGTGAATTTCAGAAAATTCTGGACTGCATTCGTTCAGGAATTCACCATGATTAAACCAGAGACTCAATATTGTGTGCAGATATCTTTGGATAAAAATCTTTTAGTGCTCTGGTGTGATCCAGTGCATTTGCAACAAATCATCTGGAATTTGATGAATAATGCTTGGCGACATAGCAGACAGGATAATAACGCTATTCAGGTTTTAGTGCGTGAACGTGGGCGTGATAAAATAGCTATTATTGTAATTGATAATGGTCCAGGGGTGAGTGTAGAGAATCAATTGCGTCTATTTGAACCCTTTTTTACCACTGAGTCTAGTGGAACAGGACTAGGTTTATATGTAGCTCGTGAACTTGCTCAGGCTAATCATGGTCAGCTAAGTTATCGCCCGAAAATAAATGGATTCGAGCTGCTTTTACCAAGGATGATAGATGAGTAATCAAATAGATTTGAAAAAGCCGGTGTTAATAATTGATGATGAAGCCGATATTCGCGATCTGATGGAATTAACATTAATAAAAATGGGACTTTCAGTACAAACGGCTGTTGGTGTCACAGAAGCGAAAAAAGCACTTGATAAACAGTCATTTTCACTGGTTTTGACCGATATGCGGATGCCGGATGGATCAGGGTTGGAAGTAGTGGATCATATTATGGCTAAAAATTTGGATACACCAGTAGCGGTTATTACAGCTTACGGTAGTGCTGAACAAGCTGTAGAAGCATTAAAAAATGGTGCATTTGATTATCTGCAGAAACCAATCACACTGGCACAATTACGTACACTGGTGAAATCAGTCATTAAAATTAATAATGAACAGACACTATCAGAAGTTGTGGATAAAGCCTCTATTAAAAGCAAACCTGTCTCGAATAATCAGCTGCAAGAAGAAAAGACGTCAGAAGCAGAAGTAAAACCGCGATTTACCCAACGTTTACTTGGCAATTCGCCGTTAATAGCAGAAGTAAGACAACTTGTTGCCAAACTTGCTAACACCAATGTCCCAGTTTATATAGCAGGAGAATCAGGGAGTGGTAAAGAGCAGGCTGCACGCAGCATACATGAGCAATCTTCCCGTAAAGATAAAGCTTTTGTGGCAGTCAATTGTGGTGCTATACCTGAAGCGTTGATGGAAAGTGAGTTTTTTGGTTATAAAAAAGGGAGTTTTACCGGAGCAGATAAGGATAAAGATGGCTTTTTTCAGTATGCTAATGGCGGTACATTATTTCTGGATGAAGTAGCAGATTTACCATTATCAATGCAGGTGAAATTATTACGGGCTATTCAGGAACGTGCTGTTCGTAGAATAGGTGAGATGGAAGAAAAACAGATTGATGTACGCTTGATCTGTGCCACGCATAAAGATTTAAATGCTTTAGTTGAGTCAGGACAGTTTCGGCAAGATTTATTTTATCGACTCAATGTAGTTTCTATGACTATGCCACCTTTACGTGAATTACGCGATGATTTACCAGAACTTATTCGTATTTTATTACGCAGAATTCCACAAAGTGAAGATCTGACTTTGACGTCAGCTGCACTAAAAGCGTTATGGCAATATAATTATCCTGGTAATTTTCGTGAACTTGAAAATATTCTGGAGCGAGCAGTAGCATTATCAAAAAATAATCTCATTGATGTAGACGATTTACAGATACAAAGCCATCAGTTTGAGAGGGCATCTTCTTCGAGTCAGAAAATGCCAACTGTAGATAACAAGATTACGACAACAGAATCTTTGCATAATTTTCGGCTCGGCTATACACAAATTCAGGATTATCTAGACCAAGTGGAGCGTTGTATTCTTGAAATGGCTCTGGCTAGAACCCGCTTTAATCGCACACAGGCAGCTAAACTATTAGGTATCAGTTTTCGCTCCATGCGTTATCGTATGGAGCGGCTAGGTATCAGTTGATGGCAGCCAATCTTACGACATTTATCTGCCATGCACCTATACCGGATTGGCTGGAACAGCAACTACAACCATTATTTGCTGGTAAGGTACTTAATATGCAGTCGCAGCCTCCTGAACAGGGGCTGTATTTGATTTATGATGACGCTGGACTGGGTCTAGCTAAAGCCTCAGCTAAAGGTATTGTACGGGTTGATTTTGTGCATGGAAAATTACGTCACCGACGCTTGTTTGGTGGTGGAGAATTAATTAACCGTGCTGTCGATGCAAAACACCAACCTGTTGTGTGGGATGCAACAGGGGGATTAGGTCGGGATGCATTTGTATTAGCTACTTCTGGACTGAAAACGGTGGTATTTGAACATAATTTTTTTGTTTATCTATTACTGGCTGATGGTTTGTATCGTGCCAGAGCTGATAAGCAGACAGCCTGTGTTACCGAACGTCTGCAATTGCATTATGGCAGTATACCTCGGATGTTTGAGAATCTGGATATCGACCCTTTACCTGATGTGGTTTATTTGGACCCGATGTACCCGCAAAAGCAGAAATCAGCTGCGGTTAAAAAGGAAATGGCTTATTTTCATGAATTAATTGGAACTGCAGATGAAAGTAATGATCAGCTATTGCTTGAAACTGCTCAAAAAATCGCTCAGAAACGAGTCGTCGTAAAGCGTCCAGCCAATGGCGTATTTCTAGCAAATTGTCAGCCAGCTTTCCAGTATCAGGGTAAAACTACACGGTTTGATGTCTATTTGCCATTAAGTTAATATTTTTAGATTAAAATTATTTTCAAAAAATACCCTTATGACCAAACAGGTTTAAATAGTGATATTTACTACTTACTATAATGCTTGTTAATAATTCTTTTGTAAACAATTCTTAAAGAAATGGCAATGACTCATGAGCAGAGTGATCAGCGCATGAGTCATTTTTAATAAATTGATTAATATGAGATTAAAAAACAACTTTAGTACTCATTAATAATCAAAATGAATAGCTTGCCCGAATTTCTTCTTTACCGGTTAGCTCAGAGATTAAACGATATAACGGATGCAATTGCTGATAGCGACGAGTCGTTTTGAGTAAATATTGTATAAAGCGGTTAATTTCTCCTCGGTATTTATCTTTACCATCACGATAATATAAACGGGCAAAGATACCTGCTACTTTTAAATGGCGCTGAACACCCATCATTTCAAATTCACGGTAGAAGCGATCGAAATCAGTACGCACTGGTAATCCTTCTGTTCTGGCTTTTTCCCAATAGCGAATAACCAGATCAAGCACAAATTCTTCCTCCCATTCAATAAAAGCATCTCGTAATAAGGATACCAGATCATAGGTTATCGGGCCGTATAACGCATCCTGAAAATCCAGAATCCCAGGGCGATCTGGTGTCAGCATAATATTGCGCACTATATAATCACGATGGACATAAACCAATGGTTGATTGGTGATTTCAGCTAAAATGGTGGTAATAGATTGTTGCCATAACTGTTGCTGAGATACGCTAAGCGTCTTGCCAAGTTCTTTATTGACAAACCAGTCTGGAAAAAGTTGCATTTCACGATTAAAAACTATCTGATCATAAATCGGTAATGTATCTGATTGGCTACTTAACTGTAGTTTGATCAGTTCATCAATGGCTTCCAGTAACAATAATTTGTGAACTTCTGTTCGTTGATCCTGTTGCAATGCCGCCAGATAGGGAGTATTACCAAAATCTTCCAGTGCCATAAAACCTTGTTCTTTATCGGTATGATAAATAGCAGGGACATTGACTGCCTGAAAAAGATGTTGAACCTTTACATATGGCTCTATACTCATCTTATCCGGTGGTGCATCCATGCAGATAACGCTGTTGCCATTTTCAAAAGTAGCTCGGAAATAGCGACGAAAATCAGCATCTGCCGCAGCGAAATTGAGATCGAAAGACTGTTGTGGATAACATATACTCAGCCAATTTTTTAATGCAGTTTTACGTTGCATGGTCATTTTCAGGTTAAAATAAGTGCTATTTTAACTGGCAAAGCCACTTAGGTGATACATTGTCCCAATTATTTCCTCCTAAAACATTGGTAATGGCACTGACAACAGTCTTTTGTGCATTACCTGTCATGACTTTTGCTGCATCTCCCTTGTCTATGGGAGGTGAAGCTGTCTGCACCGCACCACAGCGACCTAAAAATTTTGTTAATTCTGTTCAGCATAGTGGTGAGGCAAATCCTGGTACTGATATTACACGTGTTATTGCAGATAAAGTTACTGGTCAGTCCCAAACACGCGTGCGAGCTACAGGGAAGGTCATTATTGAACGTAATGATGTGACACTGAATTCTGACTGGGCTGACTTTGATCAGCGTACAGAAATTGTCAAAGTTGGGGATAACTATATTCTGGATAATGGACAGGGGCGAATCAGTGGTCGGCGGGTTACTTATGACATGAAACAAAGTACTGGTGTAGGTGATGCTGGTCGTTTTGAAATGGAGAAAGATAACCGTCGTCTGCAAGGAGTAGGTGATGAAATACAGATGGGCGGGAAGAATCGCTACCGTCTACAAAGTGCCAAATTCAATACCTGTAATCCTGGGGATGATAGCTGGTATATTCGCTCCGCCAGTATTGATCTGGATTATGATCAAAATATTGGTGTCGCACGGAATGCAACCTTAATATTTGGTGGCGTGCCACTATTTTACACACCATGGATTGATTTTCCTTTGAATGGTAGCCGCAAAAGTGGCTTTTTAGTACCTACCATCAAAGGTGGATCAGATGGGATGGAATTAGTGGTACCCTATTATCTGAATCTGGCGCCTAATTATGATGCAACCATTCGTCCTCGTATAATCAGCAGCCGGGGAATACAAATCGGTGGAGATTTTCGATATCTTCAGCCGACTTATTCTGGACAGATAAGTACAGAATGGTTACCAAGTGACCAAAAAAGTGTGCATAAAAATCGTGCCAAAATAGATTTTTCTCATAATCACTATTTGGCTGATGGATTAAGCGCCGGTGTGGATTATCATCAGGTATCTGATGATGATTATCAACGTGATTTCTGGCATGGAGATAAAGGCAGTGAAAATCTAAATCGGCAGGCATGGTTAAATTACCACCATAATTTATGGGGTGGGACTCTTGACAGTAGGTTAATGGTACAGAAATACCAAACATTGGCTTCTGAATATGGCTACAGGGACCAGCCCTATTCAAGAACGCCACAATTATCTGCCAGCTGGAATCGCTACTTTGGTAATCACTATGCCTTTAATGTTTATGCCGAAGCTACACGTTTTGAAGACAGAAAAATTAGCCATAAAGATTTTGAATATAAATTTCCAGATGGTACACGTTTAGTATTATTCCCGACATTTAATGCAGATTATTCCAATGCTTGGGGCTATATCCGTCCCAAACTAAGCCTGCATGCCAGTCATTATGAAATGGAAGAAAAAAATAATCGCAATCATCAAAGAAGCATAGATCGAGTTTTACCTATAGTAAGTGTCGATTCAGGTATGACTTTCGAACGTTTATGGCAAAATAAGAAAAGCAGTAATGGTTTTATCCAAACACTTGAACCTCGGTTGTTTTATACCTATATCCCGCGTCGTAATCAGGAAAATTTGCCCTTATTTGATACTGCTGAAAACAGTTTTACTTATGAACAACTTTTCCGTGAAAATCGCTACTCTGGTCAGGATCGCATTAATAATGCCAATTTTCTTACTACGGCTTTACAGACACGTTTATATGATAAAACAACTGGTGTTGAGCGTTTAGCAGCCGGAATTGGTCAGCGATTTTATTTTAGTCATGATGAAGTCAGACTGGATGAATATGCGCCTAAGAATAAAGAGCGCAAACGATCAGATATTGTTGCATTCGGACGCGCTTCTTTAAATCATCATATTAGTGCTGAAAGTAATTGGCATTACAATCAGGATTTAAAAACTTCTGAAAGCTATAATGTGGGTATCCGCTATACGCCTCAGACAGGTAAATCTATTAGTATGCGTTACAAATATGGTCGTTATGAAAACCTATATGATGATGTATATGGTAAAACGCGTTCTATAGATGTCGGTGTGCAGTGGCCGATTTCGCGAAACTATTATTTGGTTGCGCGTGAGAACTATGATTTTAAAAATAGTGTTGCCCTCAATCAAACAGTGGGTATTCAGTATCAAAGTCCGTGTAACTGCTGGAGTGTCGGTCTTGTTGGCACCCGTTATACTGATGGGTACCAAAAACGCAAAACTGCAGTATTATTTCAATTACAATTACGTGATCTGACCAGTGTTGGTAATGGTCCATTAGGTCAGTTAAGTACCCAAATTCCTGGTTACAGCAATACATATGAGGTTAAACATTAATGAAGAAGATCTACAACTTGCTGCTTGTAGCAGTAGTAACATTAACAGTCCACTCCGCATTAGCGGTAGAGATTAAAGCGAATGATAATATTGTTGCTATTGTTAATGATGATGTCATTACTAAGCAGGAATTAGATGTGATGGTTAAACAGCTACGTTCGCAAATACCTAAAGGCCAACAAATTGATATTAATGCATTGCAACAACAAGCATTAATTCATTTGATTAATAAAGATCTTTTGATTCAGGCAGCGAAACGTGCCAATATTCAGATTAGTAAAGAAGATTTGAACGAAGCTATGCAAAATTTTGCTGCGCAAAATCATATGTCTGTTAAAGAATTAATAAGTAAAATTGCCAAAGAAGGCATTAGTGAGAGCCAGTTGCGTCAAACCATGACTGAAAATCTAATGGTGCAGAGACTTGAACAAAGTGAAGTAATGGCGAAAAGTCAGGTTACGGATGAGGAAATAGATAGTGCTATTGCTCGTGCCCAACAAGAGGGACGGCAACTACCACCACCATTGACGGCTTATAGTTATCACGTCCAACATATTCTGATTAAAAATGATAATGCTGTTTCCCGAAAACTGATTAACCAGATAGCACATCAAGCTCGCTCTGGTGCTTCATTTGAGCAATTAGCTCGGCAATATTCTCAGGATAGCAGTGCTGAAAAGGGTGGAGATCTGGGCTGGATAGTTGATGGACAAATGGTACCACAATTTGAAGCTGCATTTAAAGCTTTGCAGCCGGGACAAATTTCTCAGCCTGTGCGTACACAGATTGGCTGGCATGTTATTCGATTAGTAGATGTTAAAAGCGATGATAGCCCACAACAGCAGATTCGCAACGGAATGCGTGCGGTGTTAGTGCAGGAAAAACGCCAAATTTTGCATCAAAATTTACTTATACAATTACATAATCAATCCTATATTGATATTAAAATTAAAATGGATATCAAATCTGATAACAAATCTTTATAAATTAAAATGGATTAAAGATACATTGTTGTAAATAAAAATTTATTTGTTGCTTTTTTATTTCATTATCTTTTATGAATAATCAACCCATTATTGCGGTTACTAGTGGCGAACCAGCAGGTATAGGTCCAGATATTTGTCTGGATCTAGCTAATCTAGACGTAGCTACACGAATTGTTGTGCTGGGTGATTTAGATCTGTTACAGCAACGTGCGCAGATGTTGAAAAAAAAGGTTAAATTTCAATTGTATCAACCTGAAAATAAACCTTTGCCTAATGTGCTGGAAGTCATACATATTCCCGTCAAGTCAACAGTTATAGCAGGTACTTTAAATGTTGAAAATGCTTCTTATGTTCTCGACTTACTAAATAGAGCTTATGAAGGTATTCAAAAAGGTGAGTTTGCTGCAATAGTTACTGCGCCAGTTCATAAAGGAATCATTAATGAAAGTGGAGTTTCATTTACAGGTCACACCGAGTATCTGGCAGAAAAAAGCCATACCAAACAAGTAGTCATGATGCTGACAGGGGGTGGATTACGCGTCGCTCTTGCAACCACTCACCTGCCATTACGCGCTGTGGCTGATGCTATTACTAAACCATTGTTAATACAGGTTTTAACAACTCTGTATCAGGAATTGCAACAGAAATTTGGTTTGCATCAGCCGAGAATCTTAGTGGCTGGTCTTAACCCACATGCTGGTGAAGGTGGACATCTTGGGTATGAAGAAAATCAAATTATCATTCCTGTAATCCAGCAATTACAGCAACAAGGTCTGCATATTACCGGTCCTGTTCCAGCGGATACTTTATTTCAGCCTTTTATGGTACGTAAAGCAGATGCCATATTAGCCATGTACCATGATCAGGGGTTGCCGGTTTTGAAATACGCTGGCTTTGGCGAGAGTGTAAATATTACACTGGGTTTACCATTTATTCGTACCTCAGTTGATCATGGCACTGCGTTAGAACTGGCTGGTACGAAAAAAGCAAATTCGTCAAGTTTATTTGCAGCGGTTGCAGCTGCAGTTAATATGTGTAAGCAACAAAAATATATTCCTATTTGCTAAATATGCATATTGATCTTAAAATCTAAATACGACTATACGGTATTAGAAAGTTAAAGATGGCTATGCCGTTTATTGAAATGAAAGATGTGGCATTTGCTTATGGTGATCGCCCCATTCTTAAAAATATTAATTTCTGTCTGGAAGCAGGCAGTTTTACCGCTATTATGGGTAGTTCCGGTAGTGGTAAAACCACATTGTTGCGACTGATAACTGGACAAATTACTGCACAACAGGGACAAGTGCTGATTAATGGCCGTGATATTGCCACATTCAGTCGTGATGAACTATATCGTCATCGCCGAAATATGGGCGTGTTGTTCCAATTTGGTGCTTTATTTACTGATTTATCAGTATTTGATAATGTTGCTTTTCCTATCCGTGAACATACCGATTTGCCGGAACATATGATTCATGATTTAGTTGTCATGAAATTAAATGCAGTGGGTTTACGTGGTATTGAAAAATTAATGCCTGCAGAACTTTCTGGCGGTATGGCACGACGAGTTGCTTTGGCTCGTACCATTGCATTGGATCCGGCATTATTGTTATACGACGAACCCTTTACCGGACTTGACCCGATTTCATTAGGAGTGATTGCCAGTCTGGTTAGTAAAGTCAATCATTCATTGCAGACAACCAGTGTGATGGTAACCCATGATATTCAGCAATCTTTGGATATAGCCAGTCATGTTGTTTTTCTGGCACATGGAGAAATTATTTTTTCCGGTTCGCCGCATGAAATGCGTAAGCTTGATTCTCCCTGGGTAAACCAGTTTATTCATGGACAGGCTGACGGACCAGTAGCTTTTCGTTATCCGGCAACCACCACACTACAACAGGATTTAGATATCGCGTGATGAAAGCAATTAAGCAACTGGGTGCAAAAACCCTCAGTTTTGTTCAGCATCTAGGGTGTGCAACCTTATTTCTGTTTGCCGCTTTAATGCGTAGTGGCACCGTTTTGCGTCGTCCACGCCTGATGATTCGGCAAATGTATTTTTCCGGCGTTTTGTCAATTGTTATCATTGCCGTTTCCGGCCTTTTTGTGGGTATGGTGTTGGGTTTGCAAGCCTATACCCAGCTGGCAAAATTTAAATCGGCAGATATTCTAGGCTATATGGTCGCAGCAGCAATGTTGCGTGAGTTAGGCCCAGTGCTGGCAGCAATATTGTTTGCCAGTAGTGCTGGTGGAGCCATGACCAGTGAAATTGGTTTAATGAAAACGACAGAACAGCTTGAAGCCATGAATGTGATGGCTATTGATCCGATAGCAAGAGTGGTTGCACCCCGTTTTTGGGCTGGTGTGATTTCCATGCCTTTACTAGCCTCTATATTTAATGTAGCAGGCGTGTATGGTGCTTACCTGATTGGCGTTAAGTATTTTGGTATGGATAACGGAGTTTTCTGGGGACAAATGCAGAGTAATCTGAATATTCATTATGACGTCGTGAATGGCTTGATTAAATCTTTGGTATTTGGCGTAGTTGTTACTTTGATAGCTGTTTATCAAGGTTTTTACGCTAAGCCCACTTCAGAAGGTATTTTACGAGCTAATACACGAACAGTGGTGTCCAGCTCACTTACCATACTGGCAGTGGATTTTATGCTAACCGCTCTGATGTTTACCAATTAAGATATTGATTAACAGGTAATAATATGAAAAAAAATAGTCTGGAAATGCTGGTTGGTCTATTTGTATTAATAGGCATAGTCGCAATTCTATTTTTATCCTTTCGTGTGGCGGGAGGTAATGGTCTTGGCTCTTCTCAACCAACCTATACTTTGTCAGCTTCATTTAGTGATATAGGTGGTTTAAAAGCTCAGGCTCCGGTTAAAGCTGCCGGCGTGGTGGTCGGTCGAGTGGATAGTATAGTTCTGGATCCCAAAACTTATTGGGCTAAAGTGACTTTAAAAATTGATAAACAATACCAATTTAGCAGTGATACCTCTGCTCAGATTCTTACCTCAGGATTATTGGGAGATCAATATGTCGGACTACAGCAGGGTGGTGACTCTGATAATCTCGCTAACGGCGATACCATCACTATTACCAGTTCTGCGTTGGTTCTGGAACAACTTATTGGAAAATTTATGACCAGTTTTGCTGAGGGTAATGCGAAAAGCTGCGATAAATCCAATAGTGGGGCTGCTTCGGCTACTAATTAAATATTTATCTGAAAAATGACAGAAAATTGAAAATAATTTAAAGGATAATACGATGAATTTTAATAAATCTGCTTTATTAGCTTCTCTAAGTATCAGTGTGATGAGTATTAGCCTTGCTTTTGCTTCTCCGCAGCAAGCCGTTACTCAGCTTAAAGGAAATGCCACTCAAGTACTTAAAATTTTAAGCAGTGCTAACGGAAAAAATGATAATCAGGTGCGTAAGCAAGCTGAGAATTATGCTATTCCTTACTTCGATTTTACCCGTATGACCGCGTTGGCAGTTGGTGCGCCATGGCGTACAGCTACACCGACTCAACAGCAAGCATTGGTGGCAGAATTCAAAACACTATTAATTCGTACCTATTCCGGTACTATGTTGAAATTCAAAGATGCCAAAGCAAATGTTTATGATAATCCTGTGGTAACCAAAAATGGTCGTGAAGTGATCATCCGTGTAGATGTTACTGCACCAAACACCAAACCAGTGCGCATGGATTATTCAACCTATCAATCTGGTAATACCTATCGCATTTTCAATGTAGCAGTGGAAGGTGCTAGTTTAGTAACAGTTTATCGCAATCAGTTCAACCAAACCATCAATCAAAAAGGTATTGATGGATTAATTGCCGATTTACACGCAAAAAACGGTAAATAAATATGCTGCGCACCGACCTACAGGGCAGCACGGTTAAACTTTATGATATTGTAACGATGAATACCGTGCATGAACATGATTACCAGCGTTTTTGTAATTACTTTAAAACAGGTAACACTTGCACCGTAGACCTCAGCGAAGTTACTGAAGCTGACTCTGTTTGTGTGGCTTTATTAGTAGCTGCAAAACGACTGGCACATCAGCACCAATTTGACTTACACATCACCGGCGTTCCGGCTGGGCTGATCACGCTAATGACACTGTATGGTGTGGAGGGATCCCTGCAATGAGTAGAACAAAGCTGATAATTGTTAGTTTGTTATTGTCTTTCAGTACCTTTAGCTGGGCAGAGCAAAACTATCGCGATCCTTATGAAGGTTATAACCGTTTTATGTTTAACGTGAATGACCGTTTAGATCATTACATCATGACACCTGTGGCCAGAGGCTATCGTAAAATAACTCCGTCACCTGTTCGAACTGGTGTGAATAATTTTTTTAACAACTTACGTGATGTTGTCAGCTTTGGTAGCAATTTGTTACGACTGGATATCGAAAAGGCCAGTACTGACCTTGTGCGTGTCGGTATTAATACGACCTTTGGTTTAGGCGGGTTAATCAATTTTGCTGATGCAGGGCAAATTCCCAATAATAAAAGTACATTAGGCGATACATTTGCCTCATGGGGTTGGAAAAACAGTAATTATTTTGTCTATCCTTTCCTTGGTCCCTCTACTGTTCGCGATTCTCTTGGAAGCACTGTTAGTTCTGCTTTCCCTGTACAGAATGCAATTTTTAAAGATTCTGCTGTCCGCTGGAGTGTGACTGCTCTTAATGGGGTGGCAACCAGAGAATCATTACTGGATGTAACTGATAGTCTGGACGAAGCAGCATTGGATCGATATTCATATACTCGTGATATATACATGAAACTGCGCAATAAACAGGTAGGTGGATCCTTGTTTACAGCAGATAATGAAGAGGATGAAGATATAGATAGTCTCGTACCTGCTGATAATAATTCTGATAGTGTACAAGAACCGGAACATACTCGAACTTCGTCTGTACCTAAAGATAAACCGAATTCTACCAAGAAAAAAACTGTTTCTGAAGTGGAAGACGAGAATACCTCTTTATCTGATATGCCAGATTCAGACACAATTGCCAAAATATCGGAGTAGTGTGGTATAAAATTCAAGAATAGCTGAAAATAGGCAAGAATTTATTAGCCTGCAGAACAGGAACAGTGTCATGTATGAAGTTAATCGTAGTGTATTTTTACTGATTCCGTTAGAACCTTTCTGGGCATGGTTAGAAGATTTACCTGATATTAATCTGGATAATTTAACTTTAGACATGCTTCAGCAGGATGCAAATGCCTATTTGATTCCCAGTTGTGAAGACGGCGATGAACTATGGGCGGAAATTGAGGGACGTTATCTAGACATTTTCGCTGCGGAACTGGCTGATTGGTGTGAGGATGAAGATCTATGGCCTCAATTGACCTTAGACCGATTTAAATCATGGTTTAAGGTTAAATTCTCCATGATAGTTACTGATTTAACAGCAGAAGAATTAGTGCGGGAAGAGTTTGTTCCGCTTGAATTAAATTAAGTCTTTTTTCAGAAAAGCCTATGTAAATTACATAGGCTTTTTCCGTTACTTCTTTACTATGTTAAAATATGTTGATTAATCCATCAGATTTGGCATTGGTTATATTAATAATGCAGAAATAATTAATGCAGATAAAATATAACCAAATCTAACCAAATCTAACTGAATCTGGAATATAGGTCATAATTATTTAGTATTGTCTGCGTGAAATAAATCATATGTTGACAAAGAGTAAAGTAGTGACGCGTCGCCAGTTACTCATAACTGGCAGTGCTGCCATCATTGGCATGATGGTAATACCTAAACCTGCATTAGCTGGGGCACAACGGGAAGAAACGTTGGCAGATGATGTTGCCTCAGTAATGCGTAATTCTGTCAATAGTGTTAACCCGGCTCGCTTACTCTTTAAGTCACAGGCTGAGGCTAATCGCTGGTTACAGGCTATGTCTGCACGAATGGAGCGCTATGTCCCTGATGCTTACGGACGCACACGTCTGTTAACCAATATTCAATACGAGACCATGCGAGCTGGTCTGGATACGCAGCTTATTCTTGGACTGATAGAAGTTGAAAGTCGATTTCGTCAATATGCCATTTCTAATGTCGGCGCGCGTGGTTTAATGCAGGTTATGCCATTCTGGGTTAAACAAATTGGTCGGGCCGAACATAACCTATTTGATGTACGCACTAATTTACGTTACGGTTGTACTATTTTACGCCATTACCGTAATCGCGAGAATGGTAATATGGTTCGTGCATTGGCGCGTTATAATGGTAGTCTGGGACGTACTACTTATTCTGATGCTGTTATTAGCGCTTGGCAAAAGCACTGGCAATGGACATAATCAGTATTATTTAGTGAAATATAAGTTTTTAACAAGGCTTGCTTAATCTGGCAGCCTGAATCCATATAGGAAACCACCATGTCTGTTAATAAAGTCATTTTGGTTGGTCGTCTGGGTCGTGACCCCGAAACACGATATATGCCCAGTGGCGATGCAGTAACCAATTTTTCTATTGCTACTGATGAACAATGGCGTGATCGCAACGGAGAGCGTCAAACGCGTACGGAATGGCATAATATTACTCTTTTTGGTAAATTAGGTGAAATTGCCAGTCAATACCTACGTAAAGGTAGCCAGGTATTTATTGAAGGTCGTATTCAAAGTCGTAAATACAATGGTAAAGACGGTATTGAACGTATAGCATACGATATCATTGGCAGTGAAATGAAAATGCTGGGTAGCCGCAATGATGGTGGCAGTACCGGTTACGATCAAATGAGCGGAGGAGGTGATTTCGCTCCGGGCACAAATACCAGTCAGGGAAATTATGATACCGCCAGTGCACCACCTGCTGCACCACGCCGTCAAGCTCCGCGTCCAACGCCCACAGCAGCGCCGGTTGATGATATTGATGATGATATTCCGTTTTGATTGAGAAAGATTAAGTTGATCAAAATCAGAAATATTAACCCTTTTAAATATTAAAATATTTAAAAGGGTTTTGTATAATTCAAATAATATAATTGTCATATTATATATATACAAATTTTATTATCATGGAAGGAAAAACAAATATGAAAAAAATCCTTTTTTTATTATTGCTTCCAATAACCTGTTTCGCACAAAATGAAATAAGTCATTTGGGGGAAAGTGGTACTCGGAGAATTAGTTCAGTCATAAATCACGGAGCTGGTTCATATCGGATAAATAGAGATCTAAAACAGGATTCAGATCGTTATGGTAGTTATTTAAATCTTAATGCTGATGGTACTTTCACTTCATGAAGCTCGATGTCATGTGGTAACGATTGTTTTTATTGTTCGCACAGTACCTTTAAAAAAGTTGATGAAACATATATACGATTACAAATCAATTAATATTCATATTCACAATCGGAACCTTGCTCAAGTGGAGGAATATCAGATACAAAACCACGATATTTGTGTATTTTTGAAATTAAATCCTCTGAATGGAGCTGAGAGGTTTAGCTTAATTCGGCATACATTTGTTTGAGTTTACGATTTTCAGCTTTCAGCTGTTTTAACCACTTGATATCCGAAGATTGTAAACCGCCATATTTATCCCGCTATCAATAAAAGTTAGAGACTGCCATGCCATATTTAAAGTAAAGCTCTTTGATAGGGATGCAGGCTTCAGTTTCCTTTAAAATAGATACAATTTGATGTTCTGAAAAATTTCCATATTGAAATTCTCCTTAAAAATATCATAGAGAATTTTTTACTTTCTTGTTGTACAATTTTAGCAGATAGTTACATCGTGTATATATCAAAAAAATCACGAAATTTTTATAATCAAAGTCTTAAGTGAAAAAATAAAAATCCTCTCCCACTAAAACATCATTTTCCAAATAATAAATCCCCGAAATATTCAGTCTCTTTTCTGTTGATTTTCTTGAATGATACATGGCAGTTTTTTCTGACAGCACAGTCCAAATTACTCTGCAACCAGTCTTTTCTTGCAGTATTTCCAGATAATCCTTCCTAATTAATAAATTTGTTTCTTTATTGTTGCTATAAAGAGATTCATCATATATAACCACCTCCCCATTATCGTTGACCCAAGAACCTGCAAATTGGTCGTTTTTAAGGTTTAAAGTTTCATGTAACAACTGAGTGGGAGCGGAAATATGATAAGACATATCATGATTTTTAATACCTTCTGAAATATGCCGTTCTGAGCATAAATAAACTTTTCCTATTATAGTTTTTTTTCTTATGCCTCTATAAAATTCAATTTCTTGCCAGTCTGTACTACCATAATAATTACTCTCATAGATTTTTAATAATGGTGACCAGTAATATTCTAGATTAAAAATATTGTTATAGCGCTGTACAGGCTCTGGCATTCGATTATCCATAAAATTTTTATTTTTTAGCTTTTTAACAACATTTTTAAAAACCTGCTCTTTCACAAGATAGGCATTAACCGTGTACCACATAGATTGATATTCAGATAAAATATCTTCTTTCCCCAATTTTTTTTCTGGTCTGAACGCAATATGTCTATCTAATGAAAACCATTCATTGTTTTGATAAGAATTTAAAATTAATGACTTTGAGTTAATTAAATTAGCTGTAGATACAGCCCAGGATTCAAGATCGTTTCCCCAGTCATTGTAAGTAGGTCTTTCTATTTCTCTAATATCAGACTTATTTGGCGAAATAAAACTTGGGTCAATATCCCTAAAAGATGGTTCAATAGAACCGTTATACCATATTTGCTTTTTATCATCATTCCACCTAGTAGCAGGGTCTGTCATTTTTGTATGGTCAGATAATCTTGCAACTACTTCATACATAGCAAGCCATTGATATTTTTTACCAATTCTTTCTATGGTATTGAGGAAACGAGAGTCAGAATACTGCTGTTGGTCAAATTTTCCATGTTTTTGAGCATCATAACCATATTTTTCAAAAATCAATTCAACAGCATAATTACTTAATTTATCAACATCAATATTTTTCCAATCATATAAATGTGATTGAAATGTATAACGTCCAAAATCACCATACCAACCTACACCACGGCCGTATTCGGTTGTCATTGATGATAATATTGTATTTTGTTCCAAATAAAAATCAGGACTAGATTCATTTTCATATTCAATTTTATATTTTTTATCAATTTCTTCATTAGTTGGTAAAATTACGGGTATTGGTGTACTTTTATATGGCGGTCGTATTCTTTCCAACGTCTTTAAGTCGCACTCTATTAGTTTATGGATATGAGAATATTCAATAATATTTCTAGCGAAATCCCTAACTAAAACATTAGGATAAACCTCTGATTGTAAGAATAAATCCTCAATTAAGAAGTAACACAATTTATCAATACCTTGATAATAAGATGATGAAAGCAATGCTCCATATGAAGCTGACAATACTCGTTCAAAAATATAAGGGTCATCAATGACGATAAAGTGTTTAATTAGTTTCTCTGCAACATCAAGATTGTTTTGTAATAGTCTTGCCAATGCAATTGTAGCGTTATCTCTTAGTTGAATATAAGTGCTTGATAAAATCCAACTAATTGCAATTGCTATTAGCAATCTACTGTTATGGGATAAACTCTCTGAAAATCCTTTTTGCTTTGCCCACTCTATTAAATCCATTAGCGCAGGGAAGGAATTATATTTATTTTCACTAATCACTGTAGTCCAATATGAATCTCTAATAGCTAAACTGCTTTTTGATAGGCAGCGATAAAGTTGATTTGCATTTAATGGGTGATTTTCTTTTCCCGCAACCTGATATTGCATATCAATAAATTTTTTTAATAAAGAATCATTTCTAAATATATTTTTATAAATAAATCTCTTACATTTAGCTAAACTAAAATTCTTATTATTTCTCCAATATAAGCTGTCAATAAACGCATCTCCTAGCAAATGATTATTAAATCTATCATTTTCACTAAAAATTTCAAAAAATTCAAAATTACTTCTTAAAGGTAACAATATAGATAAAAACCCTAGAACACCTTGAGATATAGTCTTACCACTATATGTTATTGTGTCATTGTCTATTTTTAAAAGATTTTTGAAATTATTAATATCTTCAATATTACTAATAATGACTTGAGCAGAAAAGTAATCATTAAATTTCTCATAAGAGAAAGTTAGAACCTCTTCCCCTCTAATCTGATAAGACATGAGTAAATTTTCTGAAATTAATTCCTGTAAAAATAAATTCTCATTGATATTTGTGAAATTTAGAGAAGCTAAAACATTTAATGCCTCTTCATATTTAATACTAGAAGAATTTGTATGAAAAATAGTTTCAGCAATTTTTAGTAGATATTTCTCAACATACTTTAATGATTTTCTATATTCAAATTTTTCTGAAACTTTTTCATTAATAACATCAATATATTTTTTAAAAATTTTATCAATATCAATGTCATCATATATTGAGCTAGATGTACTTTTTCTATATTCGCAATAAATTTTAAGAAATAATGGGTTTTTAAATTCATCTAACATCAGTGGTTCAGTTGGAAATGCTAATTGATAGTAGTCAAAAAAAGATTGAATAGCTTGATAAATATTGGTCTCAAAACCTTTATGCATTACTACATTAAGATAATTTTCGGCTATATCCGAATTTAAATTGGTTAAGATATTATCTTTATATTCACTTCTAATTGATAAAATAAGTGCTACCCACGGATATTTTTTAAACTTTTCAATAAAACCTGCTAATGTATCTTTCCACAACTTTTGACCTTGTCCTTCATTTAAAGCATCAATAATAACAGGAACTCGTTCTTTCTGTATCTGTCCAATTGTATTTAATGCACCTAAGAATTCAGCTTCATTACACTTCAATCTTAATTCATCTTGCAAAATTTGAGTCCAAGGATTGATCTGTGTCGTTAATCTTTGACCCAATATAAAAATACAAGGCTTATGTTGTAAAATTAAATGATTGGCAAAATCTCCCAATAAATGCGACTTACCTATACCGGCATCTCCATAAATAACCAAATATGGATAATCAATCAGATTGAATTGAGTACTTTTTAATTTATTGGATAGCTTTTCTAATTGATATATTTCAGAGCTAAACTGTTCCATTTCAATTTGGTTAGTTTGGTTAGTATTTAATAATTCAATAAATTTATTTAAATTAGTGAAAATATGATTTCTTATTTCTTTTGGATTGACACAATCAGATATATACTTCCAATATTGATGAACATATTGAATTAAATCATTAATAACCTCTTCCAACCTTACATTATTTTTAGTAAATTTTCCTTTAAAATTTTCCAATAACTTAAATAATGCATTAATTTCATTAAAAACATTATTTCTGGATAATTCGTTATAAATTATTGAGTTGAATAAAATAGCAATATCATCTATTTTTACATTGAATTCTTTACTGTATCTAGCACCCAAATTTTTTATTGAACCATTGACGTGCTCTTGAAACCACATTTCAGAAAAGAATTCTTTATCAAACCAGTATTTAAGAATGCCGCTATTTTCTGGTTTCATTAATTTGTTGTTTAACTCAAAAGCTCCCCAGTATTCAATATCAATATTTATTTCTTGATTTAGAGCGAAATTTTTGCATTCATCAACAAATTCATTCCATCTATCTTGAAGATATCTTTTACCTTTAATTCTAGGATCTTGTTTGTCAATAGGACAGCAGACAATATATTTAATTAATCTAGGATGTGTTTTTAAAGCAGTTTGAAATGATTCTTTTATTTGTTTAAATTGCGGGTCTTGAATATCAAAGAAATATTTTGCCTGCCAACCAATTTCGTCACCATTCTCTAATACTAAATAGGCTTCAACACCACCATCAGGTGCATCTATCCGTGTAAAATATCCTTTTTTTCTATTTTCACTAGATGCTAATTGACAAACTATCTCCTCAAAAGCTGTACGTTGAGACTGTTGGTAACTTTTTATTTGATGCCAGTTAATATCCACTATAAAACCTGTTTAAATTGAAGATTTAAATTGATTTTGGGGCTGTTACAGACTATTCAACTCCAATATTTTATTATTTCTCAATCTGGCTAAAAGCTTTTAAGTTCTTATCCTATCCTTCTCCTTTACCACCAAATGCCTCATTAATGCTACGCTTTCATACTCGTTATGGAGCCTGCTGCGCTCCTATAATATCGCTATTGCTTTATCAACAAAGTCTTTTCAGTACACATCAGGTAAATGCCATTATATATTCATCAATAGAACCACTAGATTATAAAGTCCCCCGTCTCTATCGCTTAGCTTACGCTTGCAGATTGATAATCAATTACAGAGGGATTGGCACTCATGAAGTACACAGCCTTTATGGGGAATTTTTAATATGCCCTTAATGTGAGGTCTAAATAAGACATAAGTCATGATTTGCACCATATCCAAAATTGTAACGGCAATCGATTTGTCCAAATCGCTGTTTACGCTGAACATGGTTCCAATATAGCGGATACGTTGGTACAGCGTACATTCGTCCATAAAAAGACGTGGTAGTCTAGTGCGGTTATATGCTGTCGCCAATCATAGGTATCAACCATAAGATAAATTAAATGCCATAAGAGCTGCGTTCGTTGTCAATAGCGGTTTGTCACAAGGCTTGGTAGTTAATATTTTGTCTTCTCATGGTGTTCAGAAAGCAATATAAACTATTGAAGTAGTCGAAATTCTTGATGAGCCAAAAACGTAGCGCAGTATACGTTTGATTTATCCATCCAACGAATTTCTTCACAATTGCAAATGATCGAAATCTGCAAAATTTTTGCGGATTTCGACCGCTGTTCTTTAAAACTACGCTAATTCAGGATCTGTCGGAATAATCCGAGTTGGGTTGATTTAGCCGTATACGTATACGTAATAGTAGTGCGTTTAGATATGGGCAGTATCAATTGCTGTCTTCACTTAGGTAAAGGTATAAGTTGATATTTACTTTTACCCGTTAAAAGTTGGTTAAATTTATCTAAAAACTCTGCTACATCTTTATTTTTACGCTCTGGAATGTCCAAATTAAAACTCTGACAGTTGATATAATGAGAATTAGTACAAAAACGAATTTTATACCCCGATCGATCAAACTCTGACACATGATACCGATTGTCTTCCGTTAAAAATATTTTTGGGATTGAATCAAAAAAATCATTAATACCAGTGTACATACTAATTGCTTCAACGTCTTCGCACCGAGTAACATTATTTTTTTTAGCACAAATTTTCTTGTATTTAGTAATATCTTTAGGTGTAATGCTAAAAAGTAATATTGAGTTAGGCTCTTCAGGTATTGATTGATAGATATTAAATTCAGCATAATCAGGATGGAGATAGATCATTTTTGCATCAGCAATAAAACCTATATTTAAAAGAAAAAATAACCAACTCCAAAAAAATTTTATTTTCATTATCGCTCCTTAATCTATTAATTCAATTTCAGGATTTTGTAGCTTATAGTCGCTTATGTCTCCATCATACATTCGCTAATTTATTTTATCCAGAAATATATTTATTTTACATCATAATAGCTCTTACCAGCATAAGTATTCAATATGATATTATATTGGGCATCAGCAAAACAACTTTCTATTTTATATGCTGTAAAATTATTATGTTATCTGGGATCAACAAAATCTAAGCCGGATAAAAATAGAGTTGTGGAGTGTTAATGAAGTTGTATTTATCTTGGTACTGAAATTTTCACTTTGTGCCCAACAATGAAATTTGCCATGCTTTAAAGAGCAGCTTTTGACAGGATATCTTGTTACCAAAACAGCAGTCATTGTATAAAACAGCATTGTCAGAAAAAATCAATTAATTCATATACTTTATGACAACGAGCATTAACGAAACAAATTTTTAATTTTTGCACTACTCGTTTAAGGTAGAGGAATATAGCTTGATTTTCTTAAATAGGTTTCTGGTACAAATTTAAAAATATCATCAGGATCCTAGATATGGTTCTTAAGGACGATCCAAAACCAATTTATACTAAAGTCAGTACAAATTGTGTGTGTAAGAATGATTGAGTTGGCAGATATTTTAATCAATGATGAGCGTTCGGATAAAACTTAATGACCATATTTACGATCCTCAATAGTGATGAAATATTCTGATGACTTGGTATTTAAGCCTTTGTCGTAAAGCTCAATAATAGTCATATCAACAACAGTAAAATAGGTTTTAATGTTTATGTTATTTGCTTTATTTTTCCATTATTAAAGGTTTAAATTGATATTTACTTTTACCTGTTAAAAGTTGGTTAAATTTATCTAAAAACTCTGCTACATCTTTAATCTTTACGATCTGGAATGTTCGGATCAAACCAATAATAATTGTTAAGAGAATTAGCACCATAACGACCTATATAGTCCTAAACATTATGCATTCTTTATGAAATTTGCATATAATTAAAACAATCGATGATTAAAAATAGATTTTAAAATAAAGTATTTTTATATTAGATTAAATGGTCTACTGAGTCCCATTGATGCTGTTTTTTTTAACCAAACAATTAAATTTCCATTTTTACCACTAGACCATATTATTTCTCTGATCGTATTGTCTCTGCTATTAATTTCTTTTTCTGTAAATATATTTTAGACTAATTCTGAATTCAGTAATGAAGTCATCTGTTTTCTCAATAAACATTTATATCAGTAATGCTATTCCAGAAAACTGGATGAATTCAATAAAACCATATGAAATAATTAAATATTCAGATTAAATATATCTTTGAAAAATAGAGATTTTTAAAATATGAATGTCGTCTATTAAAGCTGCCTAAAAACTCAGTCTATTGATAAATCAGGCTGTGGTTTGTTTGGTTAATCTGAGTAATGAGATTCTAAGCTAATAATGAGAAATCAAAAAAAATTGGTTAATATCATGTCAGATCAAATGGGCTTATTATTCTTTAAAATAGTCGTTTTAAACGTTGCTATTTTATACCGGTCTGCTAAAATAACACATATGGAACTGCGCAAGCCGCCAAACACTGGTCGGCTTGCTTTTTGTTTTAATGCGAATACCGTTGTTGCACTTAACTGCGGTATCTTGGAGAAATACGATGCAAAAAATTCCGTTGACCGTAATTGGTGCCGATTTGCTAAAACAGGAGCTGCAACAACTCAAAAGCGTGGCTCGTCCTGCTGTGATTGAAGCAATTGCTGAAGCACGTTCGCATGGCGATCTGTCGGAAAATGCAGAATATGAAGCAGCAAAAGAAAAACAGGGCTTTATTGAGGGTCGTATTGCTGAAATTGAGCATAAACTTTCACTGGCACACATTATTGACCCAAAAGAAACTAATGCTGATGGTAAGGTAGTTTTTGGGGCTACTGTGAAAATGCAAGATCTGGAGACAGAAGAAGTGGTTAGTTACCAGATTGTTGGTGAAGATGAAGCGGATATCAAACAAGCAAAAATCTTTGTTGGTTCGCCCATTGCACGGGCATTGATTGGTAAAGAAGAAGGTGATGTAGCGGAAGTGCAAGCACCGGGTGGGGTGCGCGAATATGAAATTCTTGAAGTATTTTATATTTAAACTGTCTGCTTATAAAAAATGTTTACTGTTTTGCACTAATTTTGTCGGATGAAAATACGCAAGCGATTCATAAATGAATCGCTTTTGTTTATTCTGCTGATTCTGCTTTGGGGCGGAATAATACCAGTTGTTTACCAATGTGCTGAATTAATTCGGCGTCTGTCGCTTTACATAATTCTTCCGCGATTGCAATGCGCGCAGCGCGATCGTCACCAGCTACTTGCACTTTAATCAGTTCATGAGCATCAAGATTACGGTTGGTTTCGGTGATGACTTCGGTAGTCAGTCCGTGCTGACCAATCAGTACTACTGCATGTAATTGATGGGCACGTGCTTTTAATGCCTTTTTTTCTTTACTGTTTAATTTATTTGTTGCCATTTTACTTTCCGGATTGATTATGATCTGATTAATTGTTATTCAGATTAGATTCGTAGGTAAACTATTTTAAATGAGACAGATATTTTTTTATAGAGAGTCTATTTATCTTTCTTGAAAAGAAAAATTTAAAATCAGTATGGTTAATAATGTATTGTGTTATTTTAATTAAAATAGTGAATTATAAAATAATTAAGTACATTTCATTTGTGTGATATTTGTTTATTGTTGATAATCATTTTAGTAAGTGAAATTTAGTCACTTTTCTATAAGTTATAATAATTATGAAATTACCGCAGATTTTATATTTTGTCATACTAGGGGATCTGGATACCTTTATTTTCAGATTGGTTGCAGGGTTTTATTTAGCCATAATATTTATGGTTTTATTGTCATATGTAGACACAAGAAGTAGCATTAAAAACGACTCTTTTTCCTTTTTGAGTTGCAGTATTTCAGCCTGATTGTACTACTACCCAAGGTAAGATATGACACGGATAAGAATTTTGAATCTGAAAATACATCGTTTCTAGCCAAATTTTCCAGTGGGAAAAATAAATCATCAGATGATATTTATTCCTTTAGTTATAGTGTTCTTAAAAAGAATTATAGATGCAATTAATTGAAATTATTGAAAAGGATGTTGATAGAGGTACATGGGCAATATATGTTGCTACGGTCAATGCTATTATGCCTTAAGTACTTGAGTTAAAGCCTTAAATCCTATGGTGGGAATTTCCGGTCTGATAGTCTTTATTTTTATACAGCTAATGAAACAATTTATCAGATATTTGCGCTGGAGTTTTATTGTGTCAATCTATTCAGATACACAAAATGATTACACAAAAAAAATGTGGAATAAAACCTCAGGTGCATGTTTGATTCATTGCTGAGTATAGCTGATGGATAAAACTATTTATGCAGATGAATTTATCTTTTAAATAAGGGGTAATGCTGTATTCTGTCGCAATTTCACGCTACAATAGGGCGGGTTTTTCAAGAATTTGCGTCATGGGTGTTCGTTCTAAATCTTCCAGTGCTTGGCTCAACGAGCATGTTAATGATCATTATGTTCATTTAGCACAGAAAGAAGGCTACCGCGCACGTGCGGCTTACAAGTTGCTGGAAATTAATGATAAAGATCATTTAATTAAGCCTGGATCGGTGGTGGCTGATTTAGGCAGTGCACCAGGTAGCTGGTCGCAGGTTGCTGCTAAGCTGGCAGGTCTTCAAGGACAGGTATTTGCTTTGGATATTTTGCCAATGGAGCCGATAGAAGGGGTCAAGTTTATTCAGGGGGACTTTCGCGAAAATGAAGTGCTGGTTCAATTTGAAGGATTACTAGCTGAATGCGAATTAGATCTTGTAATTTGCGACATGGCACCCAATATGTCAGGAAATAATATAACTGATCAGGCCAGAAGTTTTTATCTTGCTGAGCTTGGTTTGGAGTTTGCTCAAGCACATTTGAAACGCGGTGGTGACTTTTTGGTCAAAATATTTCAGGGCGTTGGTCAAATTGAGTTTCAACAGGCAATGAAGGATAATTTTGCTCAAGTGCTTGTCCGTAAACCTAAAGCTTCCCGAGATCGATCTAATGAAATTTATTTATTGGGTCGTGGAAGGAAGTAATGACAGATCAGTGTTGCTATGTGGTGTTGTACTGATTAACCTAGGTAAACAACAATTATTTAACCTCCTTAGGAGTTTGTGATAGTGCGGAATACCGTAAAAAATCTTTTGGGCTTGTTGGTGTTGGCTGTATTTTGTATGGCCGCATTCAATGCAGTTAGTACTAAAAAAGATAACAAGCAAATTGAATATTCGCAGTTCATGCAGCAGGTAAACAAGGGTGAGATTACCAGTGTAAATGTTGAAGGTTCGCTGGTTAATGGCTTTCAGCTTGAAGGTAAGCGTAACGATAATTCTTCATTTATTGTGAATGCACCGACCCCACTTGAAGCTAATTTCATCAGTACTTTGCTGGCGAAAAATGTGCGTGTTAATGTCATTCCTGAAAAGAAACCCAGCTTTCTGAGTAATTTGCTCGTCAGTATGTTGCCGTTATTACTGGTGGTAGGTGTATTTGTTTATTTTATGCGCTCAATGCAAAGCGGTGGTAAAGGTGGTGCATTGTCTTTTGGCAAAAGTCGTGCTCGGTTGATGGATAAGGATAGTAATAAAATTACTTTTGCTGATGTAGCCGGTTGTGATGAAGCCAAAGAAGAAGTTCAGGAAATTGTAGAATATTTGCGTGCTCCGCAGCGTTATCAGTCTTTAGGCGGACGTGTGCCACGCGGGATTTTATTGTGCGGTAATCCGGGTACCGGTAAAACATTGCTTGCTAAAGCGATTGCCGGCGAAGCTCAAGTACCCTTTTTCAGTATTTCCGGTTCTGATTTTCTAGAAATGTTTGTCGGCGTGGGTGCTGCCCGCGTACGTGACATGTTTGAACAAGCGCGGAAAAATGCTCCTTGTATCATTTTTATTGATGAGATTGATGCAGTAGGTCGCCAGCGTGGTGCTGGTCTTGGTGGTGGTAATGATGAGCGTGAACAGACTTTGAATCAGTTGCTGGTAGAAATGGACGGTTTTGAAAGCAATACTACGGTAATTGTCATTGCGGCTACAAACCGTCCTGATGTTTTGGATCCGGCATTAATGCGTCCGGGTCGTTTTGACCGGCAAGTAGTTGTACCATTACCAGATATCCGTGGTCGTGAACAAATTCTGAAAGTACATGCAGAAAAAATACCTTTGGATAAATCAGTAGATTTACCTGTGCTGGCACGTGGTACCCCTGGATTCTCTGGTGCTGATCTGGCTAATCTGGTAAATGAAGCCGCTTTGTTTGCTGGTCGTCGCAATAAGTCCAAAGTTGATATGGGTGACTTTGAAGATGCGAAAGACAAGATTTATATGGGACCAGAACGTCGTTCTATGGTCATGCATGAAGATGAGAAAAAAGCCACGGCTTACCATGAATCCGGGCATGCAGTTATTGCTGAGACTTTAGAATTTACTGATCCAGTACATAAAGTCACCATTATGCCGCGTGGTCGTGCTTTAGGTTTAACTTGGCAGTTGCCGGAGCGTGATCGTATCAGTATGTATCAGGATCAGATGCTCAACCAGATTTCAATCCTGTTTGGCGGACGCATTGCAGAACAATTGTTTATTGGTCGGGTATCTACTGGTGCTTCAAATGATTTTGAACGGGCTACCCAGTTAGCTAGGGATATGGTGACTCGTTATGGTATGTCGGAAAAGATGGGACCGATGGTATATGGCGAAAATGAGAGTGAAGTATTCTTAGGTCGCTCTGTCACCCAATCAAAAAATATTTCTGAAAAAACTATGCAGGAAGTTGACGCAGAAGTTCGACGTATTATTGATGAGCAATATGCGGTTGCTTACAAAATTTTGGATGAAAACCGCGATAAGATGCATACTATGGCCAAAGCTCTGATTGAATGGGAAACCATTGAACGGGATCAGGTATTAGAAATTATGGCGGGTAAGCAACCAAGTCCGCCAAAAGAGTATAATGATAATATTATTCAGGAAAATGCTATAGTAGAACCTTCTGGTGAAACAGAGGCTGAGGCTACTACCTCAAATGAGTCTGAGCAAAAGGGTTCAGCAGAAACTGACAAAGAAGAAAAGTCTGTTGATCAAGAAAAAGTACCGGAATAATGATTGATAGATAAACGGTAGCCGATAGGCTACCGTTTTGTTATTTGGCCAACTGTTTTTTTCAATTATTCTGTGGTAGCCGAAATTTATCCGGTTGTCACGGGTCAATAATGAATTAATTTTTTAATCGACAGATAGCAGCTTGCTGATTTAATAAAAATAATATGTAGTTTATTTAGATTTCAGCGATTTACTAATCTTAACATCATAATAACGAGTTAAGCTGGGAATTGTATTGTCAGTATGATCTCCGTGATAAATAAAAAGTTATAAAAAATGGGTAAACACTTAAATGATTGATGACAAAAGACAAAAAACAAAGCTCGAAATAAATGAAATTGAATGGTAGTTTAAATGATGAATAAAAATATTGCTTCTGAACAGTTATTTTGGCAATGTGGTCGTTTTCAGTTATCTTTGCAACAGCCTAAAATTATGGGGATTGTTAATCTGACGCCGGATTCATTTTCTGATGGTGGGCATTACAATCATTCTATAGTTGCTGCACTGAAGCATGCTGAACAATTGCTTTCAGATGGAGCTGATATTCTTGATATTGGCGGAGAAAGTACTCGCCCCGGCTCGGCTAATGTCTCAGCACAGGACGAATGGCGGCGAATCGAACCAGTTTTGCAGGAATTGGTGACATGGAATATACCAATTACAGTGGATACTCGTCGGGCATGGGTAATGCAACGCTTAATTGATCAGCAGTTAACGGATGGTATCAATGATATTCAGGCTCTGGAAGATGAAGATGCAGTAATGGTGCTGGCGAGTGTTGAAAAAATTGGTATTTGCCTGATGCATATGCAGGGACAGCCTGAAACGATGCATTTACATCCTATTTATGAAGATGTGGTATCGGAAGTAGGACAATATTTACAGCAACGAGTGGCAGTTTGTGAACAAGCTGGTATAGACCGACGGCGTATTACTATTGATCCGGGCTTTGGTTTTGGAAAGACTCAACAGCACAATATCATGTTGATGCAGCACTTTCATGAGTGGCAAAGTCTGGCTGCCTGTCCAGCCTTGATTGGTATTTCACGTAAAAAAACTATTGGGACACTAACTAATGAAAAAGATCCAGAACAACGTGTTACAGGCAGTGTTGTAGCCGCAATAGCTGCAATAGCAAGAGGGGCTTCGATTGTGCGCGTACATGATGTACGTGCAACTAAGCAAGGTCTACAGGTATGGGCAGCCATGGGCGGACAATTGTCAGTGTAATTAAGCTTATTGTATCGAACAGAAAATGTTTAAATAATTGCATACACCAGTTATTTAGTCTTTTTGATTGTGGCAAATAGTTTACTGGTTTTGAGAAATATTAGATATTTAGTTTTATTGATAGAACGCAGCTAAACAATAATGATAGGTTAAAGTGCTCTAATTAGTTATTGATAGTAATACAAGTATTCATTGTTATTATTTGTGCAGAATAATCATTTTTAATATTTAACAGGTTCTTGTTCTCGTAGGATAAAATACGCTGATCTAAGGTGGTTTCAGCGCGCATTAATGCAGTGTTTTGGATTGTAAAGCTGATCTTAAGTTCTTTGTGGTCAGATGAGGGTATTTTATTTACTGACTTACGTCGCTTAGCTGTTTTACAATGTCCACTTTGTCGCAACCAATTGGAGAGGATAATGGTTAAAAAGTATTTCGGTACAGATGGTGTGCGTGGTGAAGTTGGAACATATCCTATAACGCCTGAATTTGTGCTGAAACTGGCTTATGCTGCTGGACATGTGTTAGTGCAGCATGGCTTAGACCATCAGCCTACCGTATTGATTGGAAAAGATACTCGTATTTCTGGTTATATGTTAGAGGCAGCGATGGAGGCTGGTTTTACTGCTGCTGGAGTGAATGTTCTGCTAACAGGGCCTTTACCTACCCCCGGAGTAGCTTATCTCACCAGAGCATTACGATTGGATTGTGGCGTGATGATATCTGCTTCACATAATGCTTTTCATGATAACGGGATTAAATTTTTTGCTGAGGGCGGCGTTAAGCTTAGTGATGAATTGGAACTAGAAATAGAAGCAGAGTTGGATAGGCCAATGCAAACTGTTCCTTCGACACAGTTAGGACGAGCTCGACGGATTAATGGCGCAGTTGACCGATATATTGAATTCTGTAAATCTACTTTTCCGAATCATTTTCATTTGCGTGGTCTGAAACTGGTAGTTGATACTGCCAATGGTGCTGCCTATGCTGTGGCACCCAAGGTATTTCATGAGCTGGGAGCAGATGTGATCAGTATTGGTGATAAGCCAGATGGTTATAATATTAATCACAAAGTAGGGGCCACTTATATAAAATCTTTGCAGGCTGCCGTATTACAAAATGAAGCTGATTATGGCATTGCACTGGATGGCGACGGTGACCGGTTAATGATGGTCGATAAGGTCGGCAAGGTTTATGATGGTGATGCGTTGATTTATATTATTGCGAAAGCACGTGCTCATGCGGGTACTTTGAGCGGTGGCGTTGTCGGTACTGTAATGACAAATCTGGCTATGGAGCAGGCTTTTACACGCGCCAATATTGATTTTGTTCGTGCTAAAGTAGGTGACCGTTATGTGCTGGAGCAGCTGCATCAACGTAAATGGGAATTAGGTGGTGAAGCCTCTGGTCATATCGTTTGTCTGGATAAACATAATACCGGTGATGGAATTATCGCTGCATTGCAAGTATTGGCAGCTATGCAGGTTTTGCAACAAGATTTAGCCGGTATTCTTGCCGATTGGCAACCATTTCCACAGACCATGATTAATGTCAAGATTAAAAAAGATCAGGACTGGGAAAGTATTGCCAGTCCGGTTGCAAAAGAAGTTATGGCTGAGTTAGGTGATAGTGGTCGGGTGGTGTTGCGACCTTCTGGTACTGAACCAGTTGTGCGGGTAATGGTAGAGGCACGGCAGGCAGAAGCAGCGCAGAATGCCGCTGAAAAAATTGCTAATGCGATTATGACCGGATTAGCCGGATAATCTGTTGCTAAGAGATAAGAGAAAGACGGGCATAATATGTTTGCTTTGTTAGAAGCTTTTTTTACTCAATATGGCTATGTGGCAGTTTTTTTTGTGTTGGTCATATGTGGTTTCGGAATACCCATTCCTGAAGATGTGACTTTGGTAGCAGGTGGTGTGATCGCCGGTTTGGGTCATGCTAATGCGCATATTATGTTTGCTGTTGGTATGGCAGGTGTGCTAACCGGTGATAGTCTGATGTTTGTTTTAGGTAGATTATACGGCGACCGCATTCTTAAGTTCAGGTTTGTGCAGCGACTATTAACACCACAGCGATATGCGCAGGTACAGGATAAATTTAGTCGTTATGGTAATCGGGTTTTATTTATCGGTCGATTTTTGCCAGGATTACGTGCTCCGATATTTCTCACCGCAGGGATCAGTGGAAATGTTTCAGCGGTAAAGTTTTTTGTGATGGATACATTAGCTGCGTTGATATCAGTGCCGATATGGATCTATTTGGGGGAATACGGAGCAGAGAATGTTGACTGGCTAATGCATAAAGTTCATCAGTTCCAGGCTGGTTTGTATGTCGTTCTGGTTATTGTTGCTTTGATTATTTTTTATTATTGGCAAAAAAAACGCCAGCGCTCTCTATTTTTTAAGAATAAAATTGCTGAAATCCGTCAGGCTCGTTCTAATAAGATGAATAAAAAAGAAGATGCGGAATAGTTAAATCTTTAAACTCCAGATATATTTTAACTACTTATAAAAAAGACAATTCTGAAAATTGTCTTTTTATTTGTCTTTATTTTGTGGCACCAATTTTACTCTCTTTACCGCTTAATAAGTTTTTAATATTACTTTTATGACGATATAGCACCAATAAATCAATGATAACTATTGCTATGATCCAATTGTGATGCTGTATAAACCACCAAGCAACAAACGGACTAATTAAAGTAGCAATTAAAGCAGCCAGAGAAGAAACTTTAAAGCCAAAGGCCATAATAAGCCATACGGCAGCACAAATGAGTGCTGTAGGCCATGATAAAGCCAGTAAAACGCCCAGTGCAGTGGCTACGCCTTTACCACCCTTAAATTTAAAAAAAAGTGGCCACATATGTCCTACTAAAACGGCCACAGCAACTATTGCAATGGTATTGTTATCTAGTTGCCATGTAAATTGGTAATAACTGGCCAGCCAGACTGCTAACCAACCTTTTAAAGCATCTCCCAATAGTGTTAATGCAGCTGCACTTTTACGCCCTGAGCGCAATACATTGGTGGCGCCGGGATTACCTGAGCCATAGCTATGCGGATCTGGCATGCCCATACAACGGGAGACAATGACAGCAAAAGACAGGGAACCAAGTAAATAGGCACCGATAATTGCTAAGTAGTTCGACATAGAGCTGGATCTTTAGTCTACAATTTCAAAATTAACATTTTAACTGAGCAGGTGAGACATGGATACTATCTTTTTACATGGTCTGAAAGCTGAGACATTGATTGGTGTATATGAATGGGAGCGTCAGCAGCAGCAAAGTTTAATATTCGATATTGATATTGGTACTGATTTTCAAACCTCAGCACAGAGCGATGATATTGCCGATACCCTTCACTACGCGCAGGTGGCCGATGATCTGCGTACGGATTTGGCTACGCAGAAATTCTTGTTGCTGGAAGCGCTGGCTGAATATGTAGCGCAATTTATACTGAAGCGATATCAGGCCGAAGCAGTTAAAGTAAAAGTCGTCAAACCCGGTATTTTGCCGGCGGTTAACGAGGTAGGTGTGATGATTGAACGCTATCGCAAAAGCCAATAAATACCAACTGGACGAAATGGAGGGCTGGAAAGATGAAACATCCGGTAATGACGGTTGCTCAAATGAAACATTGGGAAGCAGAACAAGATCGTCAAGGTTTCAGTTATGCACGAATGATGGAAAATGCCGGCAGTCGAGCAGCTATGGATATGGTACGGCGATTTGCCCAACAGGAAGTGCTGATGCTGTGCGGTAAAGGTAATAATGCCGGTGACGGGCTGGTACTTGCACGGATATTAGCAGGCAAGGGTTGGCCTGTGAATGTGATGTGGTTACAAGGACAGCAACTATCAGTTTTGGCAGAGGCTAATCGTTTGCAATTGCCTTCAGAAATACAAATAGTGTCTGTAGATAAGCTGACTAACTGCTTATCTTCGGTAGGTATGGTGGTGGATGCTGTTTATGGAACCGGGTTTCACAGCTCTTTATCACCACTTATCCAACAATGTTTTGCTGCTGTGGGCAAAAGCAAAAGTTATAAAATAGCACTGGATATGCCTAGTGGTGTTGGCGGTGATGGTGGAATCATTGCCGATGGTTGTTTTCAGGCACAATTAACCTATGTTTTTCAAGCATTAAAACCCGCACATTGTCTGCCAGAAGTACAGGCATTATGTGGAGAAATTAAGTGTATTGATTTACTGGATTAGTGAAGATAATGTTGATAAGTTAATCACAATGTAACTCAGCAAGCACGTGAGCACAGATGTTTTTGAGTGTGAAAATGCTATGAAGTTGTATTAAATCATGAACTAATAGATTAGATAAGATTTTAACTATAAAATAATCAAAACAATGAAACATTATCATACGGAAAATTTAACGAAAATAAGCCATATAAATGTTCATAAAGATTTTATTGTGGTAAATGGAGTTTATTTTAAATAATCACATTATTACAAAAAATGCGATATCAATTACAGAGCATTAATTATTTTATATGATAAAGAAAAAGATATTATTAATGACGAAATACAGCAAAATCCATCTATATACTCAAATATATTAACTGATGACGATATTATTGAAAAACTGATTTTATTTTTATCCATAAAACCCATGATATACCGAGCTTTAAGTACGGCAACACAACAGATTATTAGTAAGGCATGTGAAGTTAATCTGAATAATTTTGCCGTAGCATTTTTTTTATCGGAATCAGAAACACCAGAAAATCATTTAAAAGATGTTATTGGGAAGATGAAGTCAAGCTCCATTGATCAGTTTAAGAATACTATTATTGGTGAACAACAATTTGAATTAATAGAAAATATATGTTTAGAACTAGACCGATTTGATATATACAGGCAATTAAGGATAATGTATTACCTTATTAGTTCTTCATTTTATGAAGCTGATCATCGCTTTCCTATATGTATTGAACCATATTCAGATAGTTATACTGAACAAAAATTGATTATGTTGTTAGAGGGTATTAACTCTAATGACCAAATTTATAGAAGAAAAAAATTTAGTTATGATGATAAATTAGTTATCGGAAAAGCTATGCAAAAGTATCCTAACATATCATTAATGAACTATGATAATTTAAAAAATAGATTACTAGATATTTAATTATTTGTAGGATTTTTATTCTAAATTAATGAAGGATATTGTTATTTTTGTATGATATTTGAAGCATCACTTATTGTCTATAATTAGTATTTATGTAAATATAATTTCTAATCTATTTCAAATTAATCAGCCATGTCCAAATTTTTTAATTTTATAAAATTAGTTATGATGGCAGAGAGTTTTTATTTAGAATCCCCGATAATGGGATGAAGTTTGATAAAAACTGAGCTGATATTTTATTTTTCAGCAAGGAAAATGCTGTGCAAATGACAGGAAAACACGGGTTTTAATAAATCAATATTTGACTGGATAGATGAAAATCATCATATATCTGATAAGGAAGTATAATATCTTTTAGATGGAATTAAATCATAATTGCAAATTAGGCGTTTAGATATCTTTATTCAAACGCATTATCAATAACTGTGCAAATGATTTGTTATAAATAATCCAGATTGATAATTTTTAAAATAGATTAATTTTTATATTATACTTAGTTAATATAACTATTTTTGCTGCGTTTGTATTATCTGAATATCACATTGTCTTGGCTCTGATAGTGGAGATATTTTTGACTTACCTGACGGGGCTGCGAATCATGATTGGTAATGGATATGGACAAATCAGAGTTTTCTCATGAGCAACTAGTTGAGATTAACCAGAGAGCTAATGAATTAGGTAAGGCTCTTGATCAATTTGCTCTAGATTTACGACATAAATATCATTTTTACCCTGATCTAACTGTTCATGCATGTGGAACAGCTTTAGGTAATATGATTAACATAAATATGCTTGTCTATCACCTGTGTCCTGAATTAGCACCACCATATTTACATGGTACTGATTATTCCGTTGTTGTTGAAAGGATCAAACAAGAAAAACAAGAGTTTGATAATGAGATAGCGCGATATGAACAGAAATAAGCTGCAAAATCTTTGTGAAATTAAAAAAAGCCCCAAACGAGGCTTTTTTTGTTTAGCTTACAGTCTATGACTTAATCACGCTTCAGCATGTACCATGAAATTTAATAGCTCGCTTATGATACAGACAGCTTGTAATTGTTCTAGCGCCCCTGTTTCAAGCCACGTTTTATCTTTGCCGGAAAGAGCAGGCAGCGACATAAGCACTATAATTAATACCTTGCACACTAATATAATTAAAGCAGCTATTTCAAGATTTAATTATCTAGTTTATTAGTTTTAATCATTGTGCTAATCACAATTAATTATAATGTCCGCGAATAATGCGCTGCAGTTCGTTTCTGGCGCAAATAATAATCAAATATCATCGCAATGTTACGAATAAGCAGCCTTCCTTTCGGGGTAACATGTAATTTATCTGTGCTCAGTTCCACTAAACCTAGTTGTGCCAGTTGTTTCAGATCAGTCATTTCAGCAGCAAAATAATGCTGGAATGGTTGTGGAAGTATAGTGGTGTAATCCAGATAATTTAGTTCAAAATGGCACATTAAATCTTGGATAACGCGCCGGCGTAATAAGTCATCTGCATTAAGTTGATAACCTCGCAGAACAGGCAGGCGGTTTTCATCTAGGGCTTGATAGTAGGCGTTTAATTCTTTTTCATTCTGGCTGTAAATATCGGCAATTTTGCCGATACTGGATACGCCGATAGCAATTAAATCGCAGTCGGCATGGGTTGAATATCCCTGAAAGTTACGTTGCAGGCGATTTTCTGCCAGTGCGATAGCCAGCTCATCTTCCGGTTTGGCGAAATGATCCATACCAATAAATATATAACCGTTTTCCAACAGATAATGGATGGTATTTTGTAATATATCCAGTTTGGTCGTGCTATCGGGTACAGCGGTGGTATCTATACGTCGTTGAGGTTTAAATAAATGTGGCAGATGTGCGTAGTGATACATAGCAATACGGTCAGGCTGTAAGTCCACTATATGCTGTAGTGTTTCCTGCATGGATGATTCGCTCTGGTGAGGAAGACCATAAATTAAATCCACGCTTATAGAATGAAAACCATTGTTACGCGCTGCTTCGATTACGGTTCGGGTTTCAGCCTCACTTTGGACGCGATTAACTGCTTTTTGGACGGTTGGATTAAAGTCCTGAATACCCACGCTCATACGGTTAAAACCCAGTTTCCCCAGAAAGGCGACGGTTTGAGCAGAAACGTTGCGTGGATCTATTTCTATTGAGTATTCACCATCTATTGTGAGGGTGAAGTATTTACGGATTGTAGTAAAAATATGGTTTAGCTGCTCTGTATTGAGAAAGGTTGGTGTTCCTCCGCCGAAATGCAGTTGTGCAAGTTGAGGTTTACCTGTCCAGTGCTTTGCTAAAAGTGCCAGTTCTTTGTCTAAATATTGAATGTAACGATCTGCTCTGGTGGTGTCTTTGGTAATGATTTTATTACAACCACAGTAATAACAAATGGTATTGCAAAATGGGATATGCACATATAATGATACTGGTTTGCTGCCAATATGCTGATGTAGCGTAGTCTGTAACTGATTGGCAGTAAATTCAGGGCAAAAACGGTCAGCAGTAGGGTAGGAGGTGTAACGCGGACCTAAGGAAGGCAATGATGCGATCAGAGCACGGTCAAATTCTATGGCATATCTAGGTGTTTTCATTGGGTGTTACAGATAATCTTTGATTGATTGAGGGTGTTTAAAAGTCAGAATAATAGTTATTTGTGTTAGAATAAACATTTGTAGCTTTTTGGCTGTAACCAGGAAAAAATACCTTCTATTAGATCAGGATTGAATAAAAATTTCAATCTATTCTGCTGAAGTTGGTCATTATACTATACATATTTGATATATATCAGATTATCAAAATAGTATGTGGTTGGCAATGGATCGGTAAATACTAGATTATTATTATGATAAAAATACACAAACAGAGTGAAATAGTACAAAATTTATGTGAAAAATGCTCTTTTCATGTACTGTGCGTGCCTGTGATGTTGAATGATAAAGAGATAAACGAACTCAATAGTGTGATTCGTCATAGCAGACGTTTGAAAAAGGGGGAATATCTTTTTCACGCTGGTGAGTCTTTTCGTTCGATATTTGCTGTACGTACGGGTTTTTTCAAAACTATAGTAAATAGTCAGGATGGTCGCGATCAGGTTACCGGTTTTTTTATGTCCGGAGAGCTTTTAGGGCTAGATGGTATTTGTAATAATTATTATAGCTGTGATGCAGTTGCTCTAGAAGACAGTGAGGTATGTGAACTGCCATTTGTGAATCTTGAACATGCAGGTAGTTTGATTCCTACAGTGCAGTCGCATTTTTATAGGATGATGAGCCAAGAAATTGTGCGCAATCAAGAAATTATGTTGATGTTGGGTAATATGCGTGCCGAAGAGAGACTGGCAGCATTTTTGATGAATCTATCGCAACGATTAAATAATCGTGGTTTTGCTGCCAATGACTTTATTTTGCGTATGTCTCGCGAAGAAATAGGCAGTTATTTAGGACTTAAGCTAGAAACGGTAAGTCGCACTTTATCTAAATTTCAACATGAAGGTTTGATTAAGGTGGAGCATAAGCATATTCAGTTGGTACAGCCATGGATTTTGCATGAAATCGTGCTTAGTTGCCAAAAAGCAGTAGGTTGATATTTAAAAAAATGAGATGATAACTATTTCAGACATAACGGATTTATTATTTAAGTTTTGCTAATGGTTGGCATTTACCGTTATCTTTAAAGAATATCGCTTATGATAAATTAGAATAAGCAATATAGTGTTGGAATGAGATAAGATTCGAAGTCGCCTCAGCTAAAATAAAATTTTGATACTTTAACTATCATAAAAAAATCTATTTATACCAATTGGAGTAGAGACTACAAAAAATTTTTAATCAGCAGAATAACGATATAATATCCTTATGATATTTATATCCGATTAAATAAATATCTATCAACAGAGGATAAAATATGTTAAATAGAAAGCTTCGTTAATTGGACTAATGCTGCTTATAAAAATAGTAAACAATTTGAAATAGGTAAATTAAATGTATAAGAAGAATTAGTAATTCATCTTTAATTTACTGATTATTCTATAAGCTCAGATTTCATTATGATTCTTTTCATCGATAAATAAAAATAAATGATTTGATGTATTAGTTTAATATGTGAAATAAATATATTATAAAGGCATAAATATTACTTAAGATAAAGAAAACTAATATTTGCTGGTAAGATTATATTTTAGGAAAATTGAAAAACTGAAAGAAATGTATGACAAAAGATCCTGTTGGTGTCAACGGATTGTCATATAACTTCAGTTTCCTGACAGGGATGATTTTTTAGGGTGAAACGCGAGAAAAAGCAGAAGGTTTTCAATTCCCTGAAATTTAACATAGATAAAGATAAACCTAGAATAAACTATCATAAATATTTATTGGTTTCTCAAAATATTTTGTAATTACAGTTTTTTAGATCTGCAAATGTAGATATGACTGCTAATTGAAAAAGATTATTGAGAAACTGATTAAGGTCGCCAAAATAACTCTATGGGTTAATCACAAGTTTTATCAATTGCGTGTAAATCAACCAAAATTGGCCATTGCGGCAAGTTTGAGTGTGTCTTTGCCATAAATCTGCGCAGTAAAGTGACGCATCCAGCGTATTTTACGCAGGCTGGTTTGAATAATGGTCTGGGTTTGCTCTGGTTGCTGAGCAATAAACTGATGCCACAATTGCCGCGCTTCTAAAGCAACGCCAAATTTAGTCATCAATTGTGCACCAGAATGCAGATAACATAATAAATCGCGAGCATGGCAGTGCGGTAACGTCATGGCTGTAAGCGGATCATCTTCAAAATCGATAAATCCTATTTGTTTGTCATTGATAAAGATCATGTTACGAGCGAAGCATTCACTTAAGTACTGTTGATGCTGGTGTACCTGAGCTATGGCATTAAGACCCAGTAACCAGCGTTGAAGCAAAGTTTGTTTTACTTTACGACACGCCCACCATTCTGCTTCGAGATTCTTTTCTCCGATATTACTAATCATGGTAGCGGTAGTTTGTTGCGCCAGTACTTTAGGCACACAGATACCGGTTTGTGAAAGTGCATGCAACCGTTGTACTTCTGTTCGTAATGAAGAAACGCCTCCCAGATTGGGAACCGGTTGTAACATGGTTATACCGGTAATTTGCTGAGCAAGTTTTAACAATCGATATCGCCACATACTGTTACGTGCACCTGCCTGTCTTACCCAAACAACTTCGCCACTAGTTAATGTGTGCTTTTGCATTAATTTGCTTTGCTTGCCCAAACATTGCTGTAGTGCTTGCTGGTAAGAGGTGGAGTAATTGGTTTGTGACATTTGTGTTTTTAGCTGGCTATAAAAATGAAGAATGATTCTACTATAGTTGTGGTTCTATCTTGGTTCAGCAATTTAAATTAGTAACTTTTATTCTAACAATCGATTTAATTGTTTTTAAAATCTTTGATTTTGATTATATTAGCAAAATTATTATTCAATATATACTTAATTTGTAAAAATAAATTAATGATTTAAGGATTAATGTAGGAAAATGATATAGATGATAGTTAAAGCCATAAGATGTGCTGAAAGGTTTTAACATAACATTTTGCTGATCAGTACAACTAGTATGAGCAATAAAATTAGTGTGAAAATTGTGCCAGTTATCAATTACAGATAACTGGCACAATTATTATTTACTTGGTTCAGATTATTGATTTTGGTTGTAAGCCTCAACCATTTCCCTCTCGCGACGAGTACTCTGGCGCATCATCAAGTAGTTAAAGCCAATCGCCATTGTGCCAACTAGAGCAATGATGATGGTCGCTAGTACGTTCATTTGCGGATCCAGTCCCAGTTTGATTTTAGAAAATATGATCATTGGTAAGGTAGAGGAACCTGGTCCGGAAAGGAATGATGCGATCACTAAATCATCCATTGATAGGGTAATAGAAAGGAGGAAGCCAGAAGCTATCGCTGGTGCAATCGATGGCAAAGTAATTAAAAAGAAAATTTTTAAGGGTCGTGCGCCTAAATCTTTTGCTGCTTCTTCTATTGACTGGTCCAGTTCAAGTAATCGAGAACGGATAATTACGGTAACATATGACATACACAGGGTAGTGTGTCCAAGCCAGATGGTAAAAAAACCTCGCTCAAAATAAAAGATATTTATGGTACTATTTTGTAAAAACATCTGTACCTGAATAATCAATAACAACATGGATAATCCGGTAATGATGTCAGGCATAACCATCGGTGCGGAAACCATACCAGTAAATAAGGTGCTGCCACGGAAACGTTTTATGCGTGCCAAAGCATAACCAGCTAGTGTACCCAATACTACGGCAGCCGCAGCAGAGCAAACGGCAATGCGGATTGATAACCAGACAGCATCCAGTATTTGTTCATTATGCAGCAGTTTGCTATACCATGCAGTTGAGAATCCTCCCCAGATAGTAACCAGTCGTGAACTATTAAAAGAATAGATGACTAGGACCACCAATGGCATATACAGGAATAATAATCCCAATAGCAACATTCCTTTCAGGAACCATGAGGATTTTTGTTTATGCATGGCTAGATCCTTTTTCTATTTCTCTGTTTTCAAAACGATGGAAAAGAACAATGGGAATAACCAGCAGCAAAACCATGATGACAGCTAAGGCTGAAGCCAACGGCCAGTTGTTTTCATTAAAGAATGTTTGCCACAATACTTTACCAATCATCTGATTTTCTGTACCACCGACCAGTTCAGGGATGACAAATTCCCCAATAGCTGGAATGAATACCAGCATTGAACCAGAAATAATACCGGCTTTGGATAATGGCAGAGTAACTGAGCAGAAGGTTTTAATAGGGCCTGCACCAAGATCCGCAGCGGCTTCCAGATAGCGATTATCCAGTTTCACTAATTGGGTATAAAGTGGCAGTATCATAAACGGCAAATAGGCATAAACCATCACTAGAATAAGTGAAAAATTGTTATAAAACATATCTTTAGGGCTATCAATAATGCCCCATTTGAGTAGATAAGTATTGATAATACCATTACGTCCCAGCAGGCTTATCCATGCATAGACACGTAATAAAAATGATGTCCAGAAGGGTAGCATGATGGCCAGTAATAAACCGTTGCGGTATCTTTCTGGTGCACGTGAAATAGTGTAGGCAATAGGATATCCAGCCAGCAAACAAATGAAAGTAGTAATAAACGCCGTTTTAATGGATAACCAGTAAGCCAGTAGAAAGGTATTATTCCCCAGATTACCCAGAAACATTTGTCCGAGAGAATGCCAGAAATCATTAAAAATTTCGCTATAATTTTGATAGCTGATAAGGATATTTACTCTACCCATTTCTTCATTGGCTATGTACAAAGGGGTATATGGCGGAATAGCGATATCCTGTTCGGCAAAACTGATTTTTAACACGATAATGAAGGGCACGAGAAAAAGTAGTAGCAACCATATATAAGGAATGCCAACTACTACTCCCTGTGAAGGGCGTAGCCCTTTGAGGCGATTAATCCAATTCATAACAAAAACCTCAATGCCATTAATATGTCAGCGGACTAGCTTGAGTATCTGGCCAACTGATGTAAACTTTTTCTTCCCATGTTGGCATGGGTATATTGCTTTGTTCCCAGTATGAAGACAAAACCTGACTTTTAATGATTTTCCCCGATGGCAACTGAATATGAAAAATGCCGAAGCTACCAAGATAAGCAATTTCTTTCACAATACCCACTGACCAGTTGTATTGCTGCTGTGGTTGCTCACGATAAATATTTATATCCTCTGGACGAATAGAGAGCCAGATATCCTGATCTTCGGGTCCGCTAATCCCGTGACCCAGATAAACCAGTTGTTCGATATCAGAGCAATGAATGATGGTATGATCAGAACCGTCTTCGGTAACGATTCCAGGCAGAATATTGGTTTCGCCCATGAATTCGGCAGTAAAACGGCTGTTTGGGTAGTCATAGATATCAGATGGTGTGCCTACCTGCATAAGTTGTCCGTCTGACATAATAGCAATACGAGACGCCATCGTCATGGCTTCCTCCTGATCATGGGTAACCATAATGCAGGTGGCACCAACTTTTTCCAAGGTATTAACTAGTTCAAGTTGGGTTTGTTGGCGAAGTTTTTTATCCAGCGCGCCTAGTGGTTCATCCAATAATAGTAATTTAGGACGTTTGGCCAGACTGCGGGCTAGAGCAACACGTTGTTGTTGTCCACCCGACAACTGATGCGGTTTACGTTTGGCGTACTTGGTCATTTGCACCAGACGCAGCATTTCTTCTACGCGGGCAGCAATTTCATCTTTTGGTAGTTTGTCTTGTTTCAGTCCGAATGCAATATTTTGCTCTACAGTCATATGTGGAAATAATGCATAACTTTGAAACATCATGTTGATGGGACGATCGTAAGGTTGTAGCTTGGTAATGTCCTCGCCATCGAGAATGATCTGTCCTTGAGACGGTGTTTCCATTCCAGCTAACATGCGCAACAAGGTGGATTTACCGCTACCGGAGCTACCTAGCAAGGCAAATATTTCATTTTTTTCAATAGTCAGATTGACATGGTCTACGGCGTAGTTATCGCCAAAGGTTTTGACGATATCTTTAATCTGTAAGTAATGTGCCTGATCAACATTGGGCTTGGTAGTTGAGTTTTCGCTCATGATAAGTTGCTCCAGAATAATCGTTCCAGCCAATGCAGTGCATATGCAAATGTTCTGTTGTGTATAAAGAACGATGCAAAAACAAGTCTGCTCCTGCCTTAAGAGGGTGCATTGTATGCAAGCATTTTGTATGGGGCAATGAAATTTAAGTGTTAATACATTAAAATTCCATTTATCTAGGAAATCTTTGCATATAAACAAATATTTAGTGAAGCAACATTACTTAGATTAAATTTTGTTATGACAAAATAACGCAACTAATTGCTGTTTTGTATAAATGAAAATGCAAGTGATTAGGCCGTATTTAGAATGCTGCAAATAAGTGTTGTATTATAGCGCTTAAATATTGATATTTGGATAAAGTATGCTGGTTTTTGATCCAGATAAATGATTTTAGTTGTAATGGTTACCATTACTGAAATAATGGCTGGAAATAAGATTAATGAAAGCCATGTATGGCAGAAAAAAATAAGTGTTATTAACGAGGTTTATGTGAATAAAAAAGTATTACTTGGCATTAGTGGTGGTATTGCAGCATATAAAAGTTGTGAGTTGGTGCGGTTGTTGAAAAAGGCAGGCCATCAGGTTAATGTGGTGATGACGCGTGCAGCAATGGATTTTATTAGCCCAACGACTTTTCAGGCTCTTAGTGGTGAACCGGTTTTTTTAGACACCCATGATGCTAATAGTGGTAATGGTATGGCCCATATTAATCTTTCCCGCCATGCTGATGTGATGCTGATTGCGCCGGCCTCAGCTAATACATTAGCTAAAATAGCTCACGGGGTAGCTGATAATTTGTTGACTACGTTAGTGGCGGCACGAAGCTGTCCGCTAGCTGTAGCGCCGGCGATGAATGTGCAAATGTGGAATAACCCACCTAATCAACGTAATCTGGCGCTATTAAAGCAGGATCAGATAAAGGTGTTTGGTCCGGCGACAGGAGAACAGGCTTGCGGAGAAGTTGGCAGTGGACGCATGCTGGAAGCTGAAGATTTAGCTGATTTGCTGTCTGATCTTTGGTCGCCATCATTATTAGAGGGTAAAAAAGTATTGATTACGGCAGGGGCGACATTTGAAGCAATTGATCCGGTACGCGGTATTACTAATATTTCCAGTGGCCAGATGGGTATGGCTTTGGCTCGTGCCTGTCGCGCTGCAGGGGCATCTGTATCGTTGGTTTACGGTCAAGTACAGACAAAAATACCTGCTGGATTGAGTCATTATGAACAAGCGATTAGTGGTGATGCTATGTACGCTGCAGTTCATCGTCTGATTGACCAACAGGATGTGTTTATTTCTGTAGCAGCTGTAGCCGATTATAAAGTGAAAAACCGCAGTGAACAGAAACTGAAAAAACAAGATGGCAAAAATGTTCCGGTTATTGAGCTCACAGAAAATGCCGATATTCTTGACTCTGTGGCAAAATTACCTGATCCACCGTTTTGTATTGGTTTTGCTGCAGAAAGTGAACATGTACTCGAGTATGGTCGTGCTAAACGCTTAAAAAAAGGGGTGCCATTATTGGTCGCCAATCAGGTTTCTCAGGCAATGGGTAAAAGCACCAATCAGGTTATTTTACTAGATGATGAAGAAGAAATCGCTTTACCACAAATGAGTAAAAACGAGACTGCTACAGCTATCGTTACTCGGCTGGCTCAATTATTAAACAGCTTGGTTTAATTTAACTTAGCTTTTTAAATTAACGTTATTTATGTTTTCAATCTATCTATGATAAAGAATGGTTTATGAGTAATTCTCAATTATCTGTACAAATTAAAATTTTACATCCGTTAATGGCTGATCAGTTACCTCAATATGCTACATCTGGTTCAGCAGGGCTTGATCTACGAGCTTGTATTGAACAACCGATAACTTTGCAACCGGGAGAAACTTATCTGGTCCCAACCGGATTGGCTATACATCTGGCTGATCCAAACTATGCTGCACTGATTTTACCGCGTTCCGGTTTGGGACATAAAAACGGTATTGTATTGGGTAATTTAGTTGGATTGATTGATTCAGATTATCAGGGTGAATTAAAAGTATCATTGTGGAACCGTGGACAAGAAGAGTTTGTTATCGAACCGTTAGCGCGCATTGCGCAGATGATAATTATTCCGATTATGCAGGCGAATTTCACAGTAGTAGAGGAGTTCGCACAAAGTGACCGTGGAGAAGGAGGATTTGGCAGTACCGGTCATCAGTAATTGAATTATTGCTATACAGATGAGAAGCAAGGTATCCCTCCAGGATAACCTTGCTTTTTGCCATGGCAATGGCGTTGAACTTTTTAAGTTTATCTGCTTCAGATGCAATTACCAAGACAACAATATTTATTGCTGGCTATAACGATCAATCAAAGTTTGCTGCATATTGACCGGTGCTTCGGCGCCAGTTCGTTTTATACGTTGATATTCTCCATTGGGTTGCATCATCCAGGCACACTGATTATCAGAAAGTGCCAGCAAAAGAGCTTCTTTAATTATGCGGTGTTTTAAATCCGTTGTTTCTATTGGGGTACAAATTTCTACTCGTCTGAATAAATTGCGTCCCATCCAGTCTGCACTGGATATCCATACTTTACTCTGACCTCCATTGGTGAAACAGAATACTCGTGCATGTTCAAGTAAGCGACCGACAATGGAACGTACTCTGATGTTTTCGGATAGGCCTTTGACGCCTGGGCGCAGAATACACATTCCACGAATAATCAGTTCTACCTGTACGCCAGCCTGACTGGCTTCATATAAAGCTTCAATGATAGTCGGCTCAACTAATGCATTCATTTTGGCAATAATACGTGCCGGTTTACCAGCTTTGGCATGCTCAATTTCTTCCGCGATACTGTCCAGTAGCATTTTATGTAAAGTGAATGGACTCTGAGCGATTTTATGCAGGTTGTTAGGTTGACCTAATCCGGTAATTTCCATGAAGACGGTGTTAATATCTCCGGTAATATCATCATCGCAGGTCATTAGCCCTAAATCAGTGTAGATACGACTGGTTCCCTGATGATAGTTGCCGGTACTGATATGGGCATAACGTTTCAATTGGCCTTGTTCTCTGCGCACTATGAGTGCCATCTTGGCATGAATTTTATAGCCAAATACGCCAAATACAACGTGTGCTCCTACGGCTTCTAACTGACTTGCCCAGTTAAGATTGGTTTCTTCATCAAAGCGAGCCATTAACTCCACGACTACAGTGACCTGTTTACCAGCTAATGCTGCTTTCATTAATGCTTTAACCAAATCGGAACTGCTGCCGGTGCGGTAGATGGTCATTTTAATGGCAATGACTTCTGGATCCTCAGCCGCCTGCTGAATGAGACGTACTGTAGGTTCAAAAGACTGATAGGGATGGTAAAGTAAAACGTCTTCTTGTTGAATCACATCGAATAAATTGTGATTTTTATTCAGAGAGGTTGGAACGCCTGGAGTGAAGGGTTTAAACTTCAAATCATTACGCTCAATCATGTCTGGAACAGCCATTAAACGTACTAAATTAACCGGACCATTTACCCGATATAGTTCATCCTTACTAAGATGAAAATGACTAAGTAGAAAATTGTATACATGTTCGGGACAATTATCGGCAACCTCCAATCTAACCCCGTCGCCGTATTGCCGATCCTGTAATTCACCGGCAATCGCCACACCAAGGTTTTCAAGATCTTCTTCAGCAACACTTAATTCACTGTCGCGCGTCAGTCTAAACTGATAACAGCCTTTTACATTCATGCCGGTGAAAAGAGTATGGACATGAGCATGTAGAATTGATGACAGAAATACAAAGCCGTCGTGACCATCGCATAGTTCTTTAGGTAATTGCAAAATACGTGGCAAAATACGTGGTGCTTGTACTATCGCCATACCGCCTAGGCGACCAAATGCATCTTTTCCTTCTAATTCTACGGCGAAATTAAGTGATTTATTCAGTAAGCGCGGGAAAGGATGAGAAGGATCAAGACCTATTGGCGTCAATATCGGTAATAATTCATGACGAAAATATTCGGCAACCCATTGTTGCTGTCCTTCATTCCAGGAACTACGAGGATAAAAAGAGATACCTTTTTTGCGTAATGCCGGAATTAATTCATCATTAAAAATGCGATATTGTTCCGCAATAATCTTATGTGCTTCTACCGTTACATTAGCAATAACTGTATCTGGTAATTCACCATTAATCAGTGGAATTTGTGGAGCCCGCTGCTTGGTACGACGTAACCATGCCATTCGTACTTCGAAAAATTCATCCAGATTAGAAGAAACAATACACAAAAAGCGTAAACGTTCTAGTAACGGAATCTGCTCATCCTGAGCCTGTGCCAGCACACGACGGTTAAAAGCCAACAGGCTCAATTCCCGACAAAGTAAGCGAGACTGCGATTGGGACATAATAAATACCTTTGACTGTTTTAATGTGTCAGTATTAGTCAGTTAATTTTAAGGGTATTAACCTTGTCACTAATCTGGCTGAGGGTCAAGTCCTATTCATTCAGAAAGTAACCATGGATTCTGAATAAATTGGCATGGATTATTATAATTCAATACTTTAGCATAATTGCCTGCAGCAGTGGCATTTGGTGGGATATCCTTAGTTACGACACTTCCGGCACCGATAGTCGCATTATCGCCAATACAAACATTTTCAATTACATTACAGTTGGGACCAATATAAACATTATTGCCAATAGTAGCTGCACTTCCTTGATTGGCCCCAATGACCGTATAAGGAGATAAATTGACATTATTTCCCAGACGTGCGGATTGATTGATAATCAATGGACCACCGTGACCAATATATAAACCATAGCCAATACAGGTATGAGGGCTGATAATAATGCCACTGCGTTTTTTTTGCCAGACATACATCGGATAGGCTAACTGGTGCCACCAGCCAGAAGCTGAAGCCAATCTAAGCCAAAAAGTGAAACGAAAGCCACGGTTAAACAAATATTGTTTAATAAAAGTACCCAAATCGGTACGACCACTATAACGAAATAAGTCGCTTTTAATCAGCTTAATAACCATAGATTTTGAATTGTAAGCTATTCAGTATATCAAAAAGGCTGTTCTATTTAATCTAGAACAGCCAATGTAAATCAGTTTTCTTGTGGGGTATAGCCACTGATCTGATCAGCGCCTTCTCCAAAAAAATAATTTTCCATTTGCTCACTGATGTATTCTCGTGCACGTGGATCAGCCAGACTCAAACGATTTTCATTAATAATCATTGTTTGATAACGTAACCAACCGTCCCAAGCTTCCTGGGAAACATTTTCATAGATGCGTTTACCCAATGCATTTGGCAGGGGTGGAAATTTTAATCCGGGCGCTTCCTTATCCAGTTTGATGCAATGTACCATGCGACTCATATGACTTCCTTATGGCAATTCAGGTAAAAAAGAGATTGTAAAAGATTTTTGTACTTTTGCGGCTACCGTGAGCAATGAATTACAAGATAAATTGGTTTTTATATCAATGTAAATTATTAAAATAATTATTATAACTATAAATTTACAATAACCTTCTATTAACATATTGATAGCTATAATATATGGAAATGGTATTGTTTTGATGAAAGTTAAAAAATTTTTAAAAAGAAAGTAAATAATATAACGAATTTAATATTTTCAATTATTGAAATAATTCATTTCAATAAGTTATTTGTCATATTTTAAATACTTGTTTATAATTAAAATTTAGTGTGAAGTTGAACATTTAAGAGACAAATTCAATTAAGCGTAATCTGTGATAGACAGAAATTTAGCTTACTAATAATCAATAAATATTTGCAAACTCTACAAATCACAGAAATCAGTAGCTTATTCAGTATGCTAACGTAATGATACGGAATGCTAATTATCTAACCGACATTAAGTAAAACAACTGCATGATCAATACTGTCAAAGCCACAATTGATGCCAGAGTCCAATTGAATTCTTTGGCTAACTTATCCTGCTGATGATGAAGATATTCGGTTTTAGCATGAATAGCATCCGTTTTTTCAATAGCATCATTTAGCAATAACGGAACATCAGCCTGTCGCTGTGTTTCTCCAGGCAGTAAAGTAAAAACAAGATTATTAAGATTGCCAATATTGCCATTCATTTCGATATTAGTAGCGCCGGCTTCCGGTAAAGGGATTGGTGTATTAGGATTACTGACCACAGAAGATGTCTGCACTACTTCATTATTAATAAGTTGCTTTTGCAGATCGGTTTGGTTCACTACCTGAGCAACATTGGGTGTCTGTATTTCAATTCGACGGCTAGATGGATTCAATAACGTGTTCAAATTCGGAGGAAATTTTTCCGCTGTCATTTGCGTTGCTGGCGGAACTGAATCACTGTTTTGAGCTGATGATGGTTTTTGCTGGCGTTTGGCTAAGGCGTTTGGATTCATGCTCAGGGCACTGGACAACATATCCATCACTTCAGCAGCATTGGTGGAGGAATTAGCTGACGAAGTTTTGTTTATATTTTTTCCCTGCTTGGTTGATGAGGTTGATTTTTTAGCAGCCGTTTTTGATACGACAGTAAAACGATGCTGGCATTGACGGCATTCAACACGACAGCCACCTGTACTTGGTGGGGCAACATAATTTTCCCTATGACATTTGGGGCAGATTACAGTCATCGTTTTAGTCATAATGATTATAGCTAACTTAAATGTTAAATAAAGAGTTAACCCAGTATACTCAGCATAGTAGCATTAGCATAACAGGGATTAAATTAATCTCAAAACCACAATAGGTAGTATTTAAGCATATTATTATGCTTTTTTGGTACCACTTATGCATACCCAACCATCGTTTAACCGTGGCTGGTTTAATTCGAACCATTGTGCATAAATACTGCTAAGCTCATCTGTCTGTTCAGCCAGAATACCAGACAAAACTATCTGACCGCCGGTACGAGTTCGCTCGGCCAGCATTTGTGCCAGTAGACGCAAAGGATTTGCCAGAATATTTGCAATAACAATATCAAACTGTTCGTTTTCGGGTAGCTCATCAGGTAAAAAGAAACGTGCTTCAACCTGATTTTTCTGAGCATTATCTCGACTGGCGCGAATGGCTTGTTGATCAATATCCACACCAGTAGCACTTTGTGCCCCTAATTTTAATGCAGCAATAGTCAGAATACCGGATCCGCAGCCATAATCCAGAATTTTTTCACCGCCATGAATATTTTGATCCAGCCACTGTAAACATAAATGTGTAGTGGGGTGGCTGCCAGTACCAAAGGCAAGACCAGGATCAAGTTGTAAATTAATAACATCTGCCTTAGTAGGTAGTGTATGCCATGAGGGCGTAATCCATAATCTGGGCGAAATCTGAATAGGTTCAAATTGCGATTGGGTTAATCGCACCCAGTCCTGTTCCGGAACAGATTCCAGATAATAAGCAGGCACAGCAATAGCGCAAGCTTGAGCAGCTTGCTGCACAATGATATTAATATCCGCCTGTTCATCAAAAAGTGCCACAATGTTACTTTGTTGCCATATTTCTTCTGTAGGCATGTCTGGTTCACCAAAAATCGGCTGCTCATTTTCACTGCCGGCATTGGCGTCTTCGATGGCTGTACTGAGTGCACCGTGCTCAATCAGCGCATCGGATAAAACATCCACCTGATCCTGAGGTACTGTAATGACAACTTGTTGGTAATGCATAATTTCTTTTATCACCGTAACGATAGGTTTTATATAAAACTTAAGGCAGCCACTGCGGCTGCCTAAAAATTAAAGGCGCAATGTGTGCCTATTGTAAATTATTTTTCGCTTTCTTTGTGTTTTTGTAACCATTGTTCAAGATAATGGATACTTTCCCCACCTTTAATGAAACCCGGATCGACAAAAATATCTCGATGCAGATTAGTATTGGTTTTAATGCCGGTAATGGCTAACTCATTCAAAGCTACGCGCATTTTGGCTATTGCTTCATCACGATTACGACCGTGAGTACATACTTTACCAATCATACTGTCATAGTAGGGAGGAACGGTATAACCCTGATAGATATGACTATCAATGCGCACCCCATTACCACCTGGTTGATGACAACTCGCTATTAATCCCGGACTGGGTACAAATGTGTAGGGATCTTCAGCATTAATGCGACATTCAAACGCATGACCGCGCAGAGTAATATCTTTTTGGGTGTAGGATAGTGGTAAACCAGAAGCAATACGGATTTGTTCCTGAACAATATCCACACCGGTAATCAGTTCTGTAATTGCATGTTCGACCTGTACGCGGGTATTCATTTCAATAAAGAAAAATTCACCATCCTCGTACAAAAACTCAAATGTACCGGCTCCACGATACTGAATGCGTTGGCAGGCAGCCACACAAGCTTCGCCGATCTGTTTACGCTCTTTTTCGGTAATAAAAGGGGCAGGCGCTTCTTCAATAACTTTCTGATGACGGCGTTGCATAGAGCAATCACGTTCACCCAAATAAATAGCATTACCGTGTTCATCGCATAAAACCTGTACTTCAATATGGCGCGGTTTTTGCAAATAACGTTCCATATAAACTTCGGGATTGCCAAAAGCAGCACCGGCTTCAGAACGGGTCATTTCAACCGCGGTGAGTAAATCCTCTGCTTTTTCAACCACACGCATACCACGACCACCGCCACCACCAGAAGCTTTGATAATGACCGGATAACCTACCTCTTCACCGATACGTTGAATTTCGGCAGGATCTTCCGGCAAAGCGCCATCAGAACCGGGTACGCAAGGAACTCCAGCTGCAAGCATAGCTGCTTTAGCACATACTTTGTCTCCCATTTGGCGGATGGTTTCCGGGCGTGGTCCGATAAAGACAAAACCAGATTCTTCTACTTTTTCTGCAAAATCGTCATTTTCTGCCAGAAATCCATAACCAGGATGAATAGCATCTGCATCAGTAACTTCTGCCGCAGATATCAAAGCAGGAATATTTAAATAACTTTGTGCTGAACTGGCTGGGCCAATACAGACAGATTCGTTCGCCAGTTTGACATGCAGAGCTTCACTGTCAGCCTCTGAATGTACCGCAACAGTAGCGATACCCATTTCATGACAAGCGCGTAGAATACGCAGAGCAATTTCGCCACGATTGGCAATAAGTACTTTTTTTAGCATAAAGCAATACCTTTTAAAGATCGTTAAATGGGATAGGTACTGCTGTTATTCAATAATAAACAATGGTTCACCGTATTCTACGGGCTGACCATTGGATACCAGAATTTCTTTTATGACACCGCTGCTGTCAGCTTCGATTTCATTCATCAGTTTCATGGCTTCAATGATACATAAAGTATCACCGGCATTAACTGTCTGCCCAACTTCAACAAAAGGTGCAGAAGTCGGACTGGCGGCACGATAAAAGGTACCAACCATCGGCGATTTAAAAGCATTGTCCAAATTTGGACCAGAAGCTGCTACTGTTGTTTCAGCTTGCTCTGCTGTTGTGGTAACCGGAGCAGAAGAAGGCACGGCCTGTGGCTGTATAGGAGCGTGATTATAGATAGGTTGTGCCACGTTTGTAGTACGGGTAATGCGTACTTTTTCTTCACCCTCTGTTACTTCAATTTCAGCAATACCTGATTCTTCAACCAGATCAATTAATTTTTTTAGTTTGCGTAAATCCATAATTAGGAACCCTTGTGATTATTTTATTACCACTATTACTATTAAAATTAGTGGCCATTCTCTTTAATGTATTGAATTGCTCGACACAATGCCGCTTCATAGCCATAAATACCCAAACCGCAAATCACACCAAGTGCGATATCGGACAAATAAGAATGGTGACGAAAGGCTTCGCGTGCATGAATATTGGAAATATGAACTTCTATAAAAGGTTTAGCCGCAGCTGCAAATGCATCGCGAATGGCAACACTTGTATGGGTAAAAGCGCCGGGATTAATGATAATAAAGGCAGTTTCATCATCCATCGCCGCCTGAATACGCTCAATCAGCACATGCTCAGCATTACTTTGTAACGTTTCTAACGTCAAACCGGCAGCCTGTGATTGTTCGGCTAAATTTTGGTTGATATCTGCCAGCGTGGTATGGCCATAAATGTGCGGTTCACGCGCGCCTAGTAAATTTAGATTTGGTCCATTCAGAACCAGAATTGAGGCACTCATATTTGTTTAATTAAATCGAATTTCCGTCATTTTTGCCGAAAATGAGCGTAGATGTCCAGCAATTTTGTATTTATTTCACACTGTAAACAGAATAAATAAAAAATTTACTAGCTCAAATGAGCTTGAGTAAGCCCACTAATCAACGTCTTTCGCTTTGCAAATTAATGTATTTCTCAGCATAGCTAAGCAAGTTTATAATACGCATTTTGCCTGAAGCAGGGCGAGAATATATGCATATTAATGAATTTGATTTTGAATTGCCAGCGCAGCTGATTGCTCAACACCCACCAAAAGAGCGTGGTAGTAGCCGATTACTGGTCGCTTTGCCTGAGCAGAAACCGATTGATAGCCAGTTTAGCCAAATAACTGATTTTATTGCTAGCGGTGATGTGGTTGTATTTAACAATACCCGAGTAATAAAAGCACGTTTATTTGGTCACAAGCAAAGTGGCGGGCAGATTGAGGCGTTGATCGAGCGGGTAATAGATGAGCATACGGCGGTGGCACATATTCGTGCTTCGAAAGCACCAAAATCAGGTACAGAACTTATTTTTGAAGGTCACCTCCATGCGCAGATGGTGGAACGTCAGGGCGAACTATTTGTATTGCGTTTCCACAGTGATGAGACGGTATGGTCATTATTAGAGACTCATGGTCATTTACCTTTACCTCCTTATATCACTCGTTCAGCTGATGATAAGGATGATGAACGATACCAAACCATATATGCTAAATATCAGGGTGCCGTAGCTGCGCCGACGGCTGGACTGCACTTTACTGAAACTATTTTGCAACAACTACGCGATAAAGGCGTGCATCTTACCGAAGTTACTTTACATGTTGGTGCCGGTACATTTCAGCCAGTACGAGTAGAAAATATTGCTGAGCATCATATGCATAGTGAATGGTATGAAGTAAGTGAACAAGTCGTAGCAGAAATTGTGGCAGCAAAAGCACGTGGCAACAAAGTATGGGCGGTTGGGACTACTGCCGTACGTGCATTGGAATCTGCGGCGCGGTCTGGTGAATTGCGAGCGGGACAAGGTGATACCAATATTTTTATTACACCCGGCTATCAATTTAAGGTTGTTGATAACATGATTACTAATTTTCATCTACCTAAATCAACCTTATTAATGCTGGTGAGTGCTTTTAGTGGTTATCAGAAAATTCGTGATGTATACCAACATGCAGTAGCCCAGCAATATCGTTTTTTCAGTTATGGTGATGCGATGATATTAGGTAATGGCAGAAAAGACTAATGGATTAAATAATTGAAGATATGTTATAAAAGATTGCTGGGATGAATTTTGTTGATGGACTGCTTGGATCCCAGCAAAATGCTGAATATACTTATAATAATATATCCCAATATCACATAAGAAATTTTATTAACTTATTTTGCTTAATAAATTTAAGTTATTAATTGAGCTATATAATTATTTTATTAGAAAAACAGTCTAATAGTTTCTTTAATAATTCATTCTATACGTAAATAAAAGAAATTCAATAGAGAAAATGCTGTCGATTACAGTAATTGCTAGAGTTTAGCAATTACTGTACTGTTAAAATATATTTATATGTTAAAATTTATTAACATAATTGGTATAAAAGACTGATCTTAATATATTCATGAATAATGTTATCAATATGGAGACTACTAAACAATGTATATCCAATTTACTGTTTAATAAATATATGATTGTTTAATAAACTCACTTTGCCTAAAATTCAAACAAAAATTTATTGGGAATAAAATGGAAAAACGAGAAATAGTTATCGAATATTATGTTAACACACAGTATTGGTTAGATGCTTATTATGCAAAAAATGGTGTATTAGACGAGGAGTTTGCTCAAAATTTGAATGATTCAACTGCATATAATATGCGACATTTTACTATTGCGTTTGATAATGAAAAATTAGTTATTCTCAATAAAGATAAAAACGAAACAAACACCTTCTATTATCAAGATTTATACAGAATTAATAAAACTAAAATTGGTTATTTATTTTTTATCAATAATCAAAATTTTTGGTTCGTTAGTAATCAATTTTTCAAATCCTTTGAACAACAAATTATTAATGATTTATTACAAAATTATATTAATAAAAATCAGGAATCAGAAATAGCTGTAATTAAAGACTATGAACTAGATGTTAATAGACTCTATAATTTAAATTGTTATCAACAAAAATCTATAATTATTTTTATTCGAATATTAACAATATTAACACTATTTTTTCTTTGTTATTTAAAAATTAGTGATCCTACAAAGTCAATATATTTTCCTACTGGTATGCTTATAATGTTTTTAAGTTTAAAACCGGCTATTAAAATTGCATGTAAAAAATTCTATGACTCAAGCGATGAAATTTGGCGTCGTGCAAAAGTAACTTTTTATAACGATAGATTAGAAATGATTTCTAAAAAGAAAGGAGTTGTTAATATAATCAAATATAATCAATTTTATAAAATAAAAAGGGAGAAAAAATATTATCTGTTTTTTACCAGTAATGTTAATGCTTATTTATTTTATAAGGAAGAATTTACGGCAGATCAACGAGAAACACTGGAAGAAAATCTACTGCAACATAACAATTATTACCCGAAATAAGAATCCCATTGTTTACTTACCCCACATAATTATTATCTATCAATACTTTGCTAGGGTAAGCAATTGAATACATAACCTTCGGTTGAAGGAGTTTTTATTTCTTTAAATAATTTCAACGCTAAAATTAACAACAGTACGATTACTCAATCCATCCAAACTATCTATTTAGATAAGTGATGATGATTGCTATTTATTTGTTTATCTAAAACACTATTATCAACAAATTTAATTCTTTCACTAACATAAATCTGAAGTAAATTCTGAACCGATTGAGAATTTGCTATCAATGCTTGTTCATCTAAAGTGGCTGAATATAAGGTAGTTGAGCCTTGAGTTTGAAATAAAGAGATCGTTATTAGCGCTGTTAAAATGATATTTATTCAGCTAAACGGTAATTTGGTGTGCTTTATCAAACTAGCATCGATAGCTTTGATCTGTAATTATTTAATATTTATGTTCACAATATTTAAATTTATATACTGAGTATCATCTGCTGCATTGATACAAACAATAATATAATGCCTCGAGTTCATGCCAGTTTTATCCAATCGATAAAAAATCAGTACAACTGTTTCACTTTTGTTAGGTAATTGAAAGATCCTCACTAATGCATACAGAATAGGAAAGCCATTGTGGTCAAATATTTTCACAATGCCTAAATTCCAGAAAAGTCTTGAAGATAGAACTTTTCTGGAAGGTCTATGTGTCTATACATATTAGCTTCATTAGTGGATTAATTTAGCCACCATGATCAAAGATGTTCTTTGTAATATCAGTCAGACAGAACTGATTAATCAGCAAGAACAATAAATTAATATTTTTTTCATCATTTTTTGTCAATTGTACCAATAGCAATATTGTTTTTCGGTGGTAAAGGCGCTAAATAACCAATTATTAGCATAAGTATTGCAATGATAATAAAGGCAAATGCACGCAATAATCCATCTAATTCCATACTGTCAACGCACATTAATTTAATTACTACAAGGATTTGAACTATAACTCCAGTAAACCATGTTTTACGTTGCAGATAACGATGACCGATTGTGACTAAGAGAACGGCTATTAAAGTCCATATTAGGGAGAGTGTAGCCTGAGTCAATTTCGAATGCCATAAACTATACCATGACCAATTGATATGCAACCATTGACTTAAACTTCTGATAATTATGCTATTTGTCCATAAGAGAGATAGTATAATTAACGGTATTAAAACACTATTTGGTAGTGATATTTTAAAATTAAGCAGATTGGCATTCGGGCGATCAAATTGAGGATAATTTATAGCTAATTTAAGCCAGATAGTTATCATACATAAAGCAAAAATTACACTTGCTTCAAGTGGATTAATGAGTGGTAGATAAGGCCAATGAGCAATTATACCGTCCATAGAAATACCGGAAATCAATAAATATGTTATATAAATAATGATTGGAGCTAAACCGATGAGCCAGTAACTCTTAAATGTATCTGCATTGGTGATAATTCTTTTCTTGAGAAGCAGATAAAATATCAAAATTATGCTACTGGACATCAACAGTAGAATACTGAATTTAATCGTTTCAAAATCGGTAGGTAATAAATTTAAAGCATGTTTTGCTTCAAAAAATACCCAATCTAAAGTCATCCAGAACAGGCTAATATGCAAGAATGAATAGAAATGTTTTAATAGTTGAGTGGATCTTTTTTGGATGACATTTAAATAATAGTAACAACTGATAAAGGCAAGCACCCAAACCAAATTCCAAGGTGTCGCAACCAAATCAGTATATTTAAACAAAATATCATTAATTATTCGTAGAATGAAGAGAAGAGGCCACAGCAGCAATATGAAAAAGCCAAGCAAACTCCATTTTAATTTTTGACCAATAAAATACCAGAGCCATGCAGCAAAGATGAAGCATAATAATAATGTTTCAATAATGTGTGTTATTCCATGGAAAATTGAAATACTTTTTACAATCCAAATAAACCAGGAAATATAGGCAAATATAATAAATGATAATTTAATTATATTTAAATCGCTTAAATTATTTTGCTTACTGTAATAATGCCACAGACAAGCATTAAGGAGCAGAGTAACGCTGATAAAGCCTCGAAATAAGATATATTGTGTAACTACAAAATTCAAAAATAAAATTGAGCACAATCCACTTATCAAACCACAGGCGACAATGAGTGCACCAAACCAGGCAAAATGTAATTGTTTTCGATCTAGCATCACCCAACTTAGTACAGTTCCTTCAAATAGCCAAATTAGTGTTGTCCATTCCAGATCAAAGGCAAGTACAACTGCAAGTGTTGCAAATGATATACCTAGACCCAGCCCGCAAAGAGATAATGATTTGGTTATAAAACGATTCCTACGCAAAGTAAAATAAGAACTAATAAAGTAAAATAAGCCAAATCCTAATGCTGAATATGCAGGTCCATATTCCCACTGTTGGGTAATAGCATATTGCAAAGAAAATGCAGCCAGAGGTGTTCCGAAGAGTAAAATAACATCAATAAATTTTTGATGACGTTCTTTAATTAAACTGCGCAGAGAGAGTATGACTGCCAAAATGCCATAAATTATCATATTTGCTAGAATGAAAATCTGACATTCGGTATAAAAGGCTGGACGGAAATTGTCGATTCCCCATATTGTTGAAGTAATAAAAGTGAATAAAAAACCGATTAAAATAAGTACGCGCCATGATTGCCAGATACTGATGACCAAAATAGCGCTGGAAATCATCAAGTAATAACTAAATAATGCAATATGGTTACCTGAGTTTGTTGATAGCAAAATAGGTGCTAAATATCCACCAATACAGGCAAGAATTGCTAGACTCATTGCACGCTGTAAAACAGCAAATAAAACGCTGGCAGCACATATCACGGTTAAACATACAAAAGCCAATAATAGGGGAATAAGATTGTAAAGTTTGAAAGCAGCAAATACCGTAATATATAAAACGCCAATTCCTCCCCCCTGAAGTATTAAGGCATACAGTTGTTCCTTAACACGTAAATGCCAGCCTAACATAAATAATATAATACCCAAAGCCAGGGCGCCCAGAATGCGCACTTCCGGTGACAATAATTGATGATCGAAGCTGTATTTGAACAAATAGGAAATGCCGAAAAATAAAATAATAACGCCAACTTTGGCAATAGGATTACCTGTTACCAGCCAAGAAAATAAAGAATTAAAAACATTAGTTGATTCTGATGCAGATATATTTGATTTCGTACTTGATGGTGAAGTTTTGATCGTTTTTTGAAATTGGGAATGAGCAGGCTTGGGTAATTCCGTTAAAGGTGTCTGAGCTGGTTGCTGCTGATGTTGATTAGTTTGGTTATCAGGTATTCTGGGTTGATCATCTTTTATAGGAGAATCTGGAATGATCTTTTCGGAAACAGCTGAGATTTTGTTATATTCAGTTGTCTCAAGTTCGTTAATTTTTTTCCTCAGTTCTTCATATTGCTTTTGTAGAGCTGATATACGTAAGTTAAGCTTATTAAATAGTGCAATGATGACTATAATAAAAACTATAATCTGTATAAAAAATAACATTTATTTCTCTTTGTTTACTCTATTTGCGTGCAATTATAAAACAATTGTTACAGTTAGCAATTGTTAAATAAATAATAATTGAGACTGATAATTATTTATTAAAATTTAATTTATTGAAATTTAATGGATAATTTTAATTTTCAAAGATATTTTCGAAATAATTGTTTTAGATATTACCTTTATACTTTTGAAATATAGAAATTTTCATTCAAAATATGATTAATGAGTATTGAATAAGATCTGATTTTTTTCTAGTACGTTACACTAAAGAATTTTTAAAATTTTTTATCTGGTATTTTTATATAATATTTGTGATGAAGTGAAATTACATTAGCATCCTTTGAGTTAATATAATTTAGTCTTACAGTTCATTTCTTTTTGATGGATTTCTTGCCCGCAGCAGGTAGTATGTTATCCTTTACTATAAACAAAAACTAAAGGAATACACCATGAGAATGTTACATACTATGCTGCGTGTTGGTGATTTGGATAAATCTCTGGCATTTTATCAGGATGTCTTAGGTATGAAATTATTGCGCCGAGAAGATTTTCCCGGCGGTCGTTTCACTCTGGCTTTTGTTGGCTATGGTGAAGAAGTTGATCATACAGTGCTGGAACTTACCTATAATTGGGATACCCATAACTATGAAATGGGAAATGCTTATGGACATATTGCCATAGAAGTCGATGATGCTTATGCAGCTTGTGAGGCTGTACGTGCGAAAGGACAAAAAGTGGTCCGTGAAGCTGGTCCTATGCAACATGGCACTACAGTAATCGCTTTTGTTGAAGATCCAGATGGTTATAAAATCGAATTTATTCAGAAATAAAAAAGCTGATAGTTATTATTCGTAAATAGATTGACATGAATTGGTCCTCCTGCGGTCCGAAGGAGGATCAATTTTTTTCTATCATGTTTCTCTTTTTGCATTTAAAGGATAATGTGAATGAGCTTAAGTAGTTATTATATTGTGCATGACTAAGCATCTTGAGCATTTTGCTCTGATTGTTGTAATTATGAAATTTTTGAGATGTAAATATAATTTAAGTTACTAATTGGGTTTTAAAAGCAAAATTTTTGTAAATATCAATATTATATTTTTTCGCTTAAAGAAAGAAATTACAGGATCTTATAATAGATGATTTTGTAAGCAGTGAAAATAATTCGACTAAATCTAAATTGATAAATCAACAAACATTCTTTATAGTCTGTTACTGTATCGTTAAAGAGTTTTAATGATCTAACAAATTAAATACAGTTTGTGTTGGTTGTCGTTCATATTTCGTATGATGTGGATGAATTCTGATACGTTGTGTATGCCTTGTAATCATAAGGCCAAATCTTTGTTTTAATCTAAAGCTTTTTACCTGCTTTGCCTGAATGGAATCTGTAAGATGTATAGGCATCCAGTCTCTTAATATTAGCAATTGAATGAATAGCATGAATGAGTGATTGAAGTTCAATTCAATTTACTGGGCTGTTATGCGATAACGTTTTGAGCAGATATTAGTTTAAGTGCATATCCTTGGGAAAGGAAATATATAATGAAAATAGGTATTCCACGCGAATCTCTGGCTGGTGAGACAAGAGTGGCTGCAACGCCCAAAACCGTTGCTCAATTAATTAAATTAGGACATGAAGTAGTCATTGAATCTGATGCTGGTAAAGCAGCTAGTTTATCTGACGGGCTGTACCGAGATGCTGGTGCAACAGTTACTAATGCTAAAACTGTATGGCAGTGTCCAATATTGTTTAAAGTTAATGCACCAAATATGCAGGAAATCGCTGAAATTCAACCAGGAACAATTCTGGTAAGTTTCATTATGCCAGCGCAACATCCAGAACTAATACAGGCGCTACAGGAAAAAAATATTACCGTAATGGCCATGGATATGGTGCCACGTATTTCCAGAGCTCAGGCTATGGATGCCTTGTCATCTATGGCTAATATTAGTGGTTATCGAGCAGTAATTGAAGCGGCTGAAAATTTTGGTCGCTTTTTTACTGGTCAAATTACTGCTGCGGGTAAGGTCCCACCAGCTGAAGTGTTGATTATTGGTGCAGGTGTTGCTGGTTTGGCTGCAATCGGAACTGCACGACAACTTGGCGCAATCGTGAATGCTTTTGATACTCGCCCAGAAGTTGCCGATCAGATTGAATCTATGGGTGGCAAATTTCTGCATTTGGATTATCAAGAAGAGGAAAGTGGTAGTGGTGATGGTTATGCCAAAACCATGAGTGCAGCTTATATTGAAGCAGAGATGAAGCTATTTGCCGATCAGGCTAAACAGGTCGATATTATCATTACTACTGCTGCTATACCGGGTAAACCGGCACCAAAACTGATCACCAAAGAAATGGTAGACAGTATGCGTGAAGGTTCCGTGGTGGTGGATTTAGCAGCTGCTACCGGTGGTAATTGTGAATATACTGAAGCGGGTAAAATTATTACCACACCAAATGGTGTTAAGATAATTGGTTATACCGATATGGCTAACCGATTAGCTGGTCAGTCTTCACAATTATATGGCACCAATCTGGTTAATCTGGCTAAATTACTGACGCCAAATAAAGATGGGGAATTGGTTCTGAATTTTGAGGATGTCATTATTCGTAATATGACAGTCACTCATGACGGTAATCTGATGTATCCGCCTCCACCTATTCAGGTTTCTGCTGCGCCTCAAGCTAAAACTCAGGCTGCACCCACTCCGGAACCTGCACCAGCAGCGAAACCATCCTCACCTTATGCAAAATTTATCTGGGCTGCAGTCGCCGTGATTTTGATGGTGTGGGTCGGCGCAGTCGCACCCGTCGCTTTTCTGAATCACTTTATGGTGTTTGTGCTTGCCTGTGTTGTGGGTTATTTTGTGGTGTGGAATGTCAGTCATTCTTTACATACTCCATTAATGTCAGTCACTAATGCCATTTCGGGCATTATTATTGTCGGCGCACTGTTACAAATCGGACAGGGACATGGCTTTGTTTCGTTTATGGCATTTATTGCTGTGGCTATTGTCAGCGTCAATATTTTCGGTGGTTTTGCTGTTACCCGCCGCATGCTCAATATGTTTCGTAAGTAAGGGAGAAGCGTAATGTCTCATGGTATTGTGACTGCGGCATATATTGTTGCTGCTGTAATGTTTATTTTAAGTTTGGCCGGATTATCCCATCAGGAAACTGCCAAACGAGGTTGTTATCTGGGTATCGCAGGCATGACCATTGCCTTGATTGCCACGATATTAAGCAAGGATGCACATGGGCTGGGCTGGGTAATTATCGCCATGATTATTGGTGGTGCGGTAGGTCTGTACCAGGCCAAAAAAGTGGAAATGACGCAAATGCCGGAACTGATTGCGATGTTGCACAGTTTTGTTGGTCTAGCAGCGGTATTAGTGGGATTTAATAGTTATATTTATCCGATTGATGTTGACATTGATATGCACACCATTCATTTAGTGGAAGTGTATTTGGGTGTCTTTATCGGTGCCGTAACTTTTAGTGGCTCGCTGGTGGCATGGGGTAAGCTCAACGGCAAAATTGCCAGTAAGCCACTGCAATTGCCTAACCGCCATATGTTGAATCTGGCTGCATTGTTATTATCGCTGTTGTTGATGTTCTGGTTTGTTGGTGCTGATGGTTCTACATTCGCGCTGGTGGTTATGACCATTATTGCTCTGGCTTTTGGTTACCATCTGGTGGCGTCCATCGGCGGTGCTGATATGCCAGTTGTGATTTCTATGCTGAATTCTTATTCTGGCTGGGCAGCAGCAGCGGCTGGTTTTATGCTGAATAATGATTTACTGATTGTCACCGGTGCTCTGGTCGGTTCTTCTGGTGCTATCCTGTCTTATATTATGTGTCAGGCAATGAACCGCAAATTTCTATCTGTAATTGGTGGTGGCTTTGGAACGGAAACTGTTGCCAGCAGTAGTTCTGATGCTCCGGCTGGAGAAGTACAGGAAATCAAAGCGGAAGCAGTGGCTGATATGCTTAAAAATGCCAGTTCAGTTATTATTACACCGGGATATGGTATGGCAGTGGCTCATGCGCAAAATGCAGTTGCCAGTTTAACCAGCAAACTGCGCGAGCAGGGTGTAAATGTACGTTTTGGGATTCATCCGGTAGCCGGACGGTTACCCGGTCATATGAATGTGCTACTGGCAGAAGCTAAAGTACCTTATGATATTGTGCTGGAAATGGATGAAATCAATGATGATTTTCCAGAAACGGATGTGGTCTTGGTTATTGGTGCTAACGATACAGTTAATCCAGCAGCGGTAACTGATCCGGGAAGCCCGATAGCCGGTATGCCAGTATTGCATGTGTGGGAAGCTCAGAATGTGATTGTATTTAAACGTTCTATGAAGTCTGGTTATGCTGGTGTGGACAATCCACTGTTTTATAATGAAAATACTAAGATGTGTTTTGGCGATGCCAGAACAACTTTGGAAGAGGTTGATAAATACGTCTGACAATAAGTTCATAAAATGGCAGCCTGTATCAATACAGGCTGTTTTTTATTTGCAGAAGCGCTTTAACGGAAATCAGCGTTTGGGTGCTACGACAGGACAAAAATCAGTATCTGTTTGGATTATTGGACCACCCGCTGCATCTACGGCAATCGGAACAGATGCAAATATACCCGGAATTAATGTCTTACCATCAGAATCTTTCACCCCGCCTAAAGTTTCGGCGATGGCTGAGGGTTTACCGGGTAAATTTAAAATCAGACTGTTACCACGTAAGACACCAACCTGACGAGAAAGAATAGCAGTAGGCGTAAAATGCAAACTAATTTGGCGCATAAGTTCTCCAAAACCGGGAATAACGCGGTCTGCTACTGCTAAGGTAGCTTCCGGGGTAACATCGCGTAAATAGGGACCTGTACCACCAGTGGTTAATATTAACGAACAATGATCTTCGTCGGCCAGACGAGTAAGAATGCTTTCTATCAGAGGCTGCTCATCAGGAATTAAATGTTCAACCAGAACCAATGGATTTAAAATAGCTTTCTGTAGCCATTTTTTTAATTCAGGTAAGCCCTGATCAGCATAAATTCCAGTGGAGGCTCGATCACTTATGGATACAAGACCAATTTTCAGTATGGCTAATTTATTCATTGTGAAGTAGATAGAGCTAAGTAGGGAAGAATATTGTAATATAGCCGCTTTAGCCTGTCAGTGATGTAAGATGAATTCAGAAGAACTAACGCATTTTAATGCTCAGGGTGAAGCGCATATGGTTGATGTTGGTGGGAAGCAGCATACGAAACGTGTTGCCGTTGCCAGCGGACAAATTCTGGTCAATGAAGTGGCGTATGCGAAAGTACTGAGTGGTCACAGTAAAAAAGGTAATGTACTGGAAGTGGCGCGTATTGCTGCCATTCAGGCTGCCAAGCAAACCAGCACTCTTATACCCTTGTGTCATCCGTTGGCTCTCACTCATATTAATGTGTCTTTTACTACAGATGATGCGCAGCAGAGTATTACCATCCGAGTTCAGGCAGAAACAGTAGGGCAAACAGGCGTAGAAATGGAAGCACTCACGGCAGTCAATATTGGTTTGTTAACTATCTATGATATGTTAAAAGCTGTTGATCGAGCTATGGTTATAACCAATGTGAGTTTACTACATAAGGAAGGTGGAAAATCAGGATCATGGTCGCGTATCTAGCTCAAGAAGAGATCGCTAGTAAAACGATGATTGAATAGATTTTGATGTTACCTATGAATAGGAATTTACAGAAGAATTTAATATGCCGGATATCGGCGTATTATCTTTTTCACATCAGATTGTAAATCTTTCGCAAAATCAGTATGCATTAAAATCTGAAATTGCCCTGAGACCGGAGCAAAAACTTGATGCTAAATCCTCTTATGCTTTTCTAAAGCAAATCTCAGATGATATTATAGACAAAGCATATGCTTTAAATCATCTTGTTGAAAGCTGAAAATGAGTAAGACGAATAAGTTTCTCACCCAATTTACCAATGACTCAGACTCAATTGGTTTTACTTTTATGAAAACTTATTCGTCCTGGCACAATCAGATTAAAAACTGTTTGAGAGCACATAAAATTACTCATCCGCAATTTATTGTACTGGCTACACTGGCCTATCAGTCTCAATTCAAAGAAGAAATAACACAGGTTTTACTTGCCAGTAAAACTAATATCGATGTAATGACCATCTCACAAATACTGGAAAATCTAGAAAAAAAAGAATACATAACCCGTGTGGTATCAGCCAAAGACAGCCGTGCCAAATCAATTACACTGACACAAAGCGGTTTCAATATGGTTAATAAAACCGTGCCACTGGTAGAACAAATTGATAAACAGTTTTTTGCTGTTTTGGGTAATGATCAACAATTTTTTAATAAAATGCTAATAATATTATTAGGCAAGTCAGTTGTTAGTTAATCATTGGTGTGTATAATCTAATAAAATTTTTTTATAACATAGGTATAATATTATTAGCGTTTTTAGTTGGCATAATATTTATTTTTATTAAATTATCGAATCTGAATTTAACAGACAGATATCAAGAATTTTATTAATTTAATGTCTAAAGTTTTATATTAATACCCCTATAAATAGTGTTATTTATTAAGAAAATTAAAAAACCTTATATTCTTTAATGACTTCAAAGTAGAGAAGCTTTATAATTTAAAGTTTATAGTTTTTAAGCTTAAAATAATTATTTTTTAAGTTGGTAGAATGTAAACGCAATTTTATTATATTTTTTCTTATAAATTAGCAGGATTTCTATAGCGAAATAATTAAATTATTAGTTGGTGATTAAATTAACACGATCATGTTGAACTCAGTGTATTTGTGCTATAGTAGATGCATTAAACATATAGCATACATAAATGAAATTTTTGTTGTTTTATTAAACTATGTTTAACTAGTCTAGCTTAATTTAAAGGGTATCTAAATTGTTATATTTTTCACTAATATACCCTACCTTTTCAGTTTAATTTTTCAAACTGAATATAAATACCTGACTAACAGTATTGCTTTGTCAGGTGCATACTGGCGTCAGATTACATATTTATCACATATATTTAATCTTTAAATTACAGAGATATGATTATTTAAATGTATTCCTTCGTATATTGGTAGGTTGAATTATATATGAAAAGTTAAATTTAGCAAGCTTTTTTTAAATAAAACTATAAATAGTGTTGTTTTTATTAATTATGAATTTTAAATTATTGTTTATCAATAATTTATTGTTTCGAAAGTTGCAGAAATAGTTTGAATTTTTAAGGTATACACATTATGGATGACTTCAATATTGGCTTTGCAGCAAGAATGCAAGAAGTAGTAGATATTCTTGGAAGTGTTTCTGAATTGTCTCGCAGGGTACAGGTTGCCTATCCTACAGCTGCTAAATGGGTAAAAGAAGGTGCAGAACCCAGTACTACTAATTTGATTAAGATTGCTGACGTTGCAAAAGTTAATTTATTGTGGTTAGCAACGGGTAAAGGCCCCAAATCTGATCAGGATGCTTTGAATACCACTATAGAATTACATGCCGCTCACTCAGAACGCAGATCTAATTTGCGTGAGCCTATACCCGTTTACGGCGGTAAATTAGCCGCAGTTAATGTGAATGCCTTTACTTTTATTCCGATGTATTCAATTGAAGAGGATGAAGTAAGCAAACTGGCCGGAGATGATAAACTAGCATGCACGATGGCTTTTAATCGTTGTTGGCTGGAAAATAATTTGAATGCGGAAGCATTGAAACTGAGTACACTGATTGTAAAAGATGACAGTATGACTGGTGTGTTAAATGATGGTGATCATGTTTTGATCAATCACGGCAAAAAAACTGGCGGTGATGGTTTATATGTTTTGCGTATGGGAAATAATCTTCTTATTAAACGGACACAGTTATTACCAAATAATAAACTATTGATTACTTCAGCCAATGCGGCTTATGAATCATTCACTATTGATCTTGATGCCAATAAAAATAATGAAATTGAAATTATTGGCAAAGTTGAATGGTTTGGTCGTAAGATTTGATCACTTATTATTAAGAGCCATCCTTATATTAATCAGTTTGTTTTTATTTCAGTCTAAATTCTTTAAATAAAACATTCGGATGCCAGCTGCATCTGAATGTTTTTTTGGTGGTATGCAATTATAGATAAGTAGTTAATATCGGTCTTAATAAGGTTTATCGATCAGATAATAAATATGAAAATTTCATCCGATCATGGCTAGTATATATACTAAATTCGCTTTGATATATATTTTGCTTATGCTAATAATTTACGCTAATGAATTATTTGCGTGATCTATTGTCTAGTAGGAATTTCAAAAATTTATAAAGATAGATCTTATTTCCAGTAAGTGATAACGCATTTGAATTTTAACTACACAAATTTTAGTAGATGCCCTTCACAATATTTTTTGCCTTGAATGATCTGGATATTCGGCTTTCAATAATTATGTAAATTCATCATGCATAATTATTTTGCTTATTGATGCTGATTGGGCAAAATTAAATTTAACATTGAACAGAGAAGTGATTAGAAAATTAAAAATTGATTTGACCGCATTGCTGCTACGCTATTTTAGGTAAAAATTCAATTTAAATGATTAATTTACATACTATTTGATTGCAATCTTGCAGATGCTTTTATAGACTGAATTTGAATTATTCTTTTAAATCATGGAATTAATTTATTATTTGGAGATGAATGATGAATGCAATGCAATTTAAAGAATGCATAGAGGCTTGTAATCGTTGTATCGCTTTATGTCGTTATTGTTCGGTTGCCTGTTTGCATGAGGATGATGTCAAAATGATGGCAAAGTGTATTCATTTGGATATGCAATGTGCTGAAATCTGCACTCTGGCCGTTAATTTCATGTCTTTAGATAGTCCATTTGTGATGGATATTTGTAAGCTATGCGCTAAAATATGTCGTGCCTGTGCCAAGGAATGTGGAAAATATAATATGGATCATTGTCAACACTGTGCTAAAGCTTGCACAGAATGCGCAGATAAGTGTGATGCAATGGCTGCCTGAAAAAATTAAATACAGGCAGCTTTTTTTATCGTTGCAATGCATAGGTTTAAATGGTTAACATTGAGATGCATTGGTAAAAATCCTTATTGAGGATTCTGCTGTCTTTGGATTATTAATGGTGATTGATTAGTTAAAGCTATCAGTAATAACACTGAGATACTCATTCGGGAAGTGTCTGTTATGATATTGAACAGACAGTTGCTGAGATGATGAGTTTATGATCAATAGCAGTTGAACCGATAATTCAGTGCTGGTCTGCTTACAATATTTAAGTTAGTTTATGTTGCATGTAGACGTTCTACTGTGGTTATTAAAACAGGCTAGCACTTGGCTAGCCTGTCGTGGATTGAAAATCTGCGGTTATTTCAGATTTAGCACATCCTGCATGTCAAATAATCCACTATTATGTTGTTTTAGCCACACAGCCGCGCGCACGGCACCATTGGCAAAAGTAGCCCGACTGGAAGCTTTGTGACTGATTTCTACTCGTTCGCCATCTGTGGCAAATAAAGCTGTATGATCGCCAACAATATCGCCGGCGCGAATGGTAGAGAAACCAATAGTTTGAGGATCACGTGCACCGGTATGTCCCTCACGGCCATAAACTGCACATTTTTTTAGATCACGTCCTAATGCATCAGCAATCACTTCGCCCATCCGCAAAGCAGTACCAGAAGGAGCATCTACTTTATGGCGATGATGTGCTTCGATAATTTCAATATCGTAATTTTCATTCAGTACGCGTGCCGCTGTATTCAGTAGGGCAAAAGTCAGATTCACACCGACACTAAAATTAGGTGCAAAGACAATGGCCGTTTTTGCCGCTGCCGCCGCAATGCGCTGCTTACCAGCTTCATCAAAACCGGTAGTACCGATAACATCTTTAACACCCAATCGCTCACAAATAGCCAGATTATTCAGGGTGGCTTGTGGTCGACTGAAATCAATCAATACATCGGTATTGGCCAATACTGTTTCAGCATTATCACTGATGCTGACATCCAAATCTATGCCGAGCGCCAATCCGGCATTCTGCCCGATTACTGGTGAACCGGCGCGTTCAATTGCGCCAGTCAAAATGCAATCTGGACGCTGGCATATACTTTGTATCAATGCTCGTCCCATGCGACCATTGGCGCCAGCAACAGCTATTCTCAAACGTGAAGAGGTATTCATTATTGCTCCGTTGGGCTGGTTGTACTGGTAGAGATAGGTTGTGCCTGTGTATTTAAGGCGTTACCTTCAGCATGTACAAGTTTACCCTCATTATCAAAATAAAGGGTTAATTTCTTTTCTTCTTTAATTTGGTTATCACGAGTAACAATAAAGATATAATCCCAGCGGTTAGCATGGAAAGGGTCACGAAGTAGCGGTGTGCCCAAACGCATTTGTATCTGTTCACGAGTCATACCGGGTTGGAGGGTGTTCAGAATACTCTGATCTAGCTCATTACCCTGTATGATTTGCAGTTTATACGAAGGAATCTGTGATAATTTGGCAGTTGAGCAGGCAGTTAGACCTAGACCTAAACCAACCACTGCAAGCAGGCAGTAAATTTTTTTCATACGGATACCTTAAAATTCGGGGTGAAAATGGTGCAATGCCATTAGCAGTATATATTAGTAGACGGTGTGGTGGGCAATTGCCTTAAAATTGCGTATTATAACGACTATTATCATCAAGTGGTAAAAATAGGCATCATGAATAATAATATAGCGCAATTAAAAGACAATGGTTTGAAAGTAACCGGTCCCAGATTAAAAATTCTGGAATTATTCGAAGCTCGTCCTGAGCAGCATATGAGTGCAGAGGATGTATATCGTCTTTTATTGGATGAGGATGTAGAAATTGGCGTAGCCACGATTTATCGGGTTTTGACTCAGTTTGAACAGGCCAATATTCTATTACGCCATCATTTTGAAAGCGGTAAGGCCGTTTATGAACTAAACCGGGGCGATCATCACGATCATTTAGTTTGTATCAAGTGTGGCAATGTTACTGAATTTTGCAGTGATGAAATTGAAAAGCTGCAAAAGAAAATCGCTGATGACAATGGCTACCGTATTGTTGACCACGCTTTATATATGTATGGAATTTGTGGTGAATGCCAATAACAGAGCAATAACTAGCTCAATCTGACAGCTTAAGGCAGTATATGCAGGAAAACGAGATGGATTTGTCCGTGAAGGTTCTTGATCCGGATAATGTGGAATTTCCTGATGTCACCGAGGCACATACAAAGCATGATGGACTAGTAGCAGTCGGGGGTGATTTGCAACCACAACGTTTGCTGGCTGCTTACCGTCGAGGTATTTTCCCATGGTATGGTGACAATCTGCCTATAATGTGGTGGTCGTTCCCTCTGCGTATGGTACTGTTACCCAATGCATTAAAAATAAGCCGCTCACTGAAGAAAACTTTACGCAATAAAGTTTACGAAGTAACAGTGAATTATGCCTTTGATCAAGTGATCAGTGCTTGTGCCAAGATAGAAAGACCCGGACAAAATGGCAGATGGTTAGTGCCGGAAATGCAAGCTGCTTATCGCAAATTGCATCAGCAGGGAAATGCCTGTTCATTTGAATGTTGGTATTACGATGAATCTGGTCACAAATTTTTAGCCGGTGGTTTGTATGGAGTAGTGCTGGGACGAATATTTTACGGCGAATCGATGTTTGCTCATGCCACTGATGCATCCAAAATTGCTTTTGTACATGCTGTACACTTTTTACAGCAACAAGGGGTACCACTAATTGACTGTCAGGTCTATTCAGAGCATCTGGCTAGTCTGGGCGCCGGTGAAATACCGCATGCAGAATTTATGCACTATTTGTACCAATATAATTCTCAGCTTTTACCTGAACCGTTACATCAAAAGATACTGGCAAGTAATGCCACTGTATCTAACACTTGCAATGTAAGCTGATCTGAAAATTAATTACTAGGATAACAAAATGTCTTTACAACAAATAATTGAAACTTCTTTTGAAAATCGTGCCAATATAACTCCTGCTTCAGCAACTGCCGAAGTAAAAGAAGCTGTTCTGGAAACTTTACACCAGTTGGACAATGGTACATTGCGTGTAGCGGAAAAAAACGGCAATCAATGGCAGGTTAATGAATGGGCTAAAAAAGCAGTTTTGTTGTCATTTAGACTGAATGACAATGTGGTCACTGATGATGGCGTTAACCGCTATTTCGATAAGGTCGCAACTAAATTCGCAAACTGGCAAACAAATGATTTTCAACAGGCTGGTTTTCGCGTTGTCCCTGGCGCAGTAGTTCGTGCCGGTAGTCATATTGGTAAAAATGTAGTGTTAATGCCTTCCTTTGTGAATATAGGTGCTTTTGTTGATGAGGGTACCATGGTAGATACATGGGCTACTGTAGGATCATGTGCTCAAATAGGTAAGCATGTTCATCTGAGTGGTGGTGTGGGTATTGGTGGCGTATTAGAACCATTACAGGCTGCGCCGACTATTATTGAAGATAACTGTTTTATCGGCGCCCGTTCTGAGATTGTGGAAGGTGTAATCGTAGAAGAAGGTAGTGTGATTTCTATGGGTGTCTATATTGGTCAGTCCACTAAAATTTACGATCGTGAAACCGGAGAGATCAGCTATGGTCGAATTCCTGCTGGTTCAGTTGTGGTATCCGGTAATTTGCCCAGTCAGGATGGCAAATATAGTTTGTACTGTGCGGTAATTGTGAAAAAAGTAGACGCTAAAACTCGGGCAAAAACCAGTGTCAATGATTTATTGCGCGGTATCTGATTGTTCCTAAGAATATGATTGCCAAGTCATTTAATTTTCATTAAAGGGCTTGGCATTTTATTAGAAATCTTAAGAATATATCAATTTTGGATAACATTACTTGATTTTGACATGAGCTCAAATTTAATGGCTATTGCTGATTGAACCCTATTTACGTTTCAATTTACGACTGATTAACGAGGCGGACATCAGCACTGCTCCAAGCAGTATTTTATTACGCCAGCGTTTGGGTTTGGTCGCCATTTTCAGAGCAAAACCATCTAATGGTATTTTTTCTGCCCACGCTAAAGATTTTTTCCACAATGTAGAATTTGGCTGTATTTTAAGATTGCTTAACTGCTCGGCCAGTAACTTTAAACGGGCGCCCTGTGCCTGAAGATTAAGAAGTTCACGCTGTTGAGATAAACTCAGCTTTTCTTTTTTACTCATAATCATTTTCCTTAGTTTCATTGTTGTGCTTCAGAAGACTGATATCTTCAGAAATTGCGTTTAACGTTGATGTCATAAACTGGCTTTGTTTGCACCATAATTTCACAATCAGCACTAAGAGGATGATGATCAATAACAAAAATAATCCGGCTATCCCAAAAAAAGTCCAGATTTTCGCCTGAGGTGTTAAAACCACATTAAGAGCAAACAATAAGGTAAGGAAACCTAAAAAAAACAATACTGCAGTAAATAACAGTGCTGTAATCAATAGCAAGATACTTTTTATTTGCTCAATTGCGTCAAGTCGCAGCATGCGCGCTCGAATCCACAGTAACTCACTACCGTGAGTCAGCCAGACTTTTAAAACATGCAGATCACGACGAAAGTTACCCATACTCATGTTTTTGTCCACTAATATTCATAAATCTTTCAGGCAAACCCTATGGATTGCCTGAAATGCTTGATAAAGCTATCAGTTACGACCACGACTCAGTAATACACCAGCTACAAATCCAACAGCAGCGGCAATACCAATAGCATAATAGGGTTGTTCACGAACCATCTCATCAGTGCGTTCAGCTGTAGCGCGAGCTTTTTCTACCAGTGTATCCTCAAGTTCGCTCATCTTTGATTTGGTTTTATTGAGTTTGTCATGAACCTGAGCTTTTAACTCTTTGCCTTTATCACTACCATCATCGCTGGCATTTTCATACAGATTTTCAACTTCATCCAAAACGGAACGAACTTCTTTCATCAGATCTTTTTTCTGAGATTCAAAATCAGCCATAATCTTCTCCTTCAATCGCATTTGAAATGAATGGCATCAAGGTGTAATTTAACGTGACTTTGACTGTAGAGATAATGTCTATACAACACTAATATCAGTTAAAATAACAACCTGTTGTACCAATGTTCACTACTTAATGACTACCATAGCACAAGGATGTGCATTTGCACAGACACCTCTAGAACGGTAACAGAATACTTACAGAATGGTGATTTATGAATAAACTAGCGTTAACAAAAATATATTCCGGCAAAGTACGCGACCTCTACGCGATTGACGAGCAAAAAATGCTGATGGTAGCCACGGACCGCTTATCCGCTTTTGATGTAATTTTACCTGAACCGATAACAGGTAAAGGTGAAATATTGACACAAATTTCTAATTTTTGGTTTAAAAAACTAGAACATATCATGCCAAATCATTTTACAGGTGAATCTGTTTATGATGTGTTACCAAAAGAGCAAGCTGAGCAATTAGTTCATCGTGCTGTCGTCGTGAAAAAACTAAAACCATTAAAAATCGAAGCAATTGTGCGCGGATATCTTTCCGGTAGTGGCTGGCGAGACTACCAACAGACTGGTGCCGTATGTGGTATCGTTTTACCGGCTGGATTGCAGGAAGCTGAAAAACTGCCTGAGGCCATTTTTACTCCGTCCAGTAAGGCAGCAGTAGGTGATCACGACGAAAATATCAGTTTAAAACAATGTGCTAGTTTGCTAGGGGAGGAGCTAACTGAACAAGTTCGTCTAAAGGCGCTAGCGCTTTATAATGAAGCGGCAGCCTATGCATTGAGCAAAGGAATTATCATTGCTGATACCAAATTTGAATTTGGTTTGGATGAGCATGGAACTTTAACATTGATGGATGAAGTACTTACTCCCGATTCTAGCCGCTTCTGGTCGATAGATAATTATCAGATTGGCACTAATCCGCCTTCTTTTGATAAACAATTTGTTCGTGACTGGCTGGTTGTGTCTGGCTGGAATAAACAGCCACCTGCTCCACATGTACCACCAGAAATAATTGCCAAAACCCTTGCTAAATATCAGCAAGCGCTGCATTTACTGACAGATGCCAGCTAACTTAAGCACGAATACCCTGTTACTTTTATCATCACAATCGAAATATTGGAATCAATGATTGCGATATGATTAAAAATTATTGTTCGTGCATCATTTATTTAATTGATTTTAGCTTTAAAGTATTTAAAGGGAGTAATTTTGAATAATTCAATTACCACTGAACAGTTACTGTTACGGCGACGGACTGTGCGTCATTTTAAAAAACAATCTTTAACATCAGAACAATATGCCCGTCTGATGGAAGTAGCACGGCAGGCACCCACTTCCAATTTTTTACAGCAATGTTCCTTTATCCATATTACCGATCCTGCAATACGTGAACAAATTCGTGCCATTTGTCAACAGCAGTACGTCGGGGCAAATGGTGATTTGATTGTGTTTGTCGTTGATCTTTATCGTAACCATCGGATACGTGCTCAGTTTGGATTAGCCGATGATGCTTTGAATTCTACCGATGCTTTTATTCAAGGTATGGAAGACACCATGATAACAGCCCAAAGTGTGGTGATGGCAGCAGAAAGTATGGGGCTGGGTTGTGTCTATCTAGGTAGTATTCAGAATGATATTCGATCAATTATTAAGATTCTTAAATTACCTAAACTGACTTACCCATTAGTGGCATTGCAAATTGGTATTCCTGAATTAATACCGGAACTGAAACCGCGTTTGCCATTAAAATTGCGCTCTTTTGAAAATCAGTATGAAGATAGGTTCGATCTCAATAATCTGAATGAATATGATGCAATTGTTGAAAAGTATTATGATCTGCGCGATACCAGTAAGCACGTAGATTCATTTACTCAGCAGATTGCCACTAAATTGTCACAGACTAACCATAAGCGTGACGAAATATTAGCTATTATTCAAGAACAGGGTTTTTGTCAGTACTAAACAGAACACCTATTTTGCTACATCTATATAATAGCAGCTACTAAGAAAACTGTTATTTGGGTTATTTAGTCTGGTTATGGATATTCTATTAAGCAGGCTTTGTCTTAATGTCAGCATAAACTGGCTACAGTTGCTTATAAAAAGGTAACTGATGCTGACTTCTGTATGAATACATTTCAGTAAGCATTAAAAACGGCAATTACCCTCTTTTAGACAGTCAAAAACTACATAGTTATCTGATGATGGAAACTACCATGCCACAACATCCTTATCGCCGATTACGTCCTGCTCGCCATGAATTACCGGAAGTAGGCATATCAGAATCAGGCAATATCCGTTCCCTGCATTTGGGAACACCAACTATACAAAGTTCCATGAATGTTGATAATCCGGCTGAACTGGTATTGTCTTACAGTCGCGCCATGATGGCATGGTTGTTATTTGTTGATGAATTGCCTCGGCATATAACCCAGATTGGACTGGGTGGAGGGTCATTCGCACGCTGGATAGATGCATATCTGCCGGAAACCAGTCAAACTGCGGTCGATATTAATCCTCAGGTTATCAGCATCGCCCGCTCTATGTTTGAGTTACCTTATGAAGGAGAAAAATTCGAAATTATCGAAGACGATGGTGCAGAATACATTAAAGTTTTACGTGGTAATACCAATATCATATTGGTGGATGGCTTTGATGGAGAACAGATTATTGATAGCTTGGTGGCTGAACCATTCTTTGCTGATTGTCGTCAGGCACTCAGTGAGCAAGGAATTTTTGTGACCAACTGGTGGCAGGGTGACCGACGGTTTCACACCTTTGTGCAGCGTTTACGCGAAGTATTTGAAAATCGTGTTCTTATGGTACCGGCAGAAACACACGGAAATATTGCTGTTCTGGCTTTTCAGCAGCCACCGTCAATACGCGATTGGGTTAAATTAAAAAAACGAGCCCAACAGCGCGCAAGCCAGTTTAATCTGGATCTACCAGCAATGCTGACTTCAATTAAAGCACAGCAACCACAAAGCAGCCGTATGGTGACATTTAATTATTAAACAAAACATAGTGGTACCTTAATATCCTTCACCAGAGTACCAATACCAATAAAAAAGGAAAATTCGTGAGTTACTATGCCAAACATCTGTTTGTTTGTACTAATCGCCGTGATAAACCTTGTCGCCAAAGTTGTGGAGATAATAATATTGGTGCTAATGCCATCGATTATCTCAAAGGTCATGCTAAAGCTATGGGTTTAATGGGAGTAGGTAAACTGCGTATCAGTAGTAGTGGGTGTCTTGGGCGCTGTAATGAAGGTCCGGCTATAGTGCTTTATCCTCAGGGACGCTGGTATACTTATCGTAGCGAGAGCGATTTGCAAGAAATTCTTGAAGAGGAATTGGCCAATGACCGAATCGTCACTCGACTATTAATGGATGAATCAATAAGTAGTGAGTAATTGAATGCTAAAAAAACAACCTAATATCTGGATTGATGGTCCCGTAGGACGTCTGGAAACAATATATCTGCCAGCACAGGGCTGTGCTCGAGGCGTGGCAATTATTAATCATCCTAATCCATTGCAGGGAGGGTTGAATACCAATAAAGTAGTACAGACTGCTGCTAAAGCGTTAACAACACTCGGTTTTCATTGCTACCTGCCTAATTTGCGAGGAGTTGGTAACAGTGACGGCGAGCATGATTATGGTCGTGGCGAAGTAGCTGATTGTCTTGCTGTCGTTGATTTTGCCCGTAACCAACATCCTGAAGTGAACAAACTAGTCTTATCAGGTTTTTCTTTTGGTGGATATGTAGCCATATTCAGCGCACTTACGGCGCGTCCTGATGCCTTACTGCTAATGGGGCCAGCAATTGGCATGTATACCATTGACGCCCCTAATGCTTATAACCCAGCAACAACTTTGTTAATTCATGGTGAAAAAGATGAAGTCGTGCCTTTACAAAACAGTATGAACTGGGCAGAAAAACAGGATTTACCGGTATTAGTTGTACCCGGTTCCGGTCATTTTTTTCATGGCAAACTGATATTGTTACGCCAGTGGATAGAACGCTTTTTTCCGGCTCTGTTAACTGAAAATTAAAGAAATGTATCCTGGGTAACTATACAATAGTTTTGTGATCTGTAAAGGTTATTCAGGAATATTTTGTTTAAATCCATAGTGTTGAGAACCAATTCGCTATAGCAATTTTTTTGATTAGCGATTGAAATTTCCATCCATGATGAATATTGATAACCAATACTTTAATAAATAGTAAATAAAATTTAAGATAAGTTTAAGTATGCGCTCAAAAATTTTAAATGTTTATTATTAATATTCTGTCCGTCTAAACTTGCTTTCTTGTACAAACTAAACTAAAAATTAATTGATAAATAAAAGAATATAAAATTTTATTGATTAGTAAAACTTGATTTAATAATTCAAATTATTTCCCCATGAAAAACTCTTACAACGGTATCAATTGACAATCCTATTATTACATCCTAATATAAATTAACAATATCTAATCGATGTTCATTGGTGAAATTAAAGCATTTAAACTCATTAATTTTCGCCGTTTTTTGTAGTTGATCCAATCGTTGGGGATTATAATCAGCTTCAAAGTTGAATCCATTATTTCGAAGTTTTACAAGCAAATAATTTACCAGTTGTGCCTTTATATATTTAAAAATTACTGTTTCTGAAATATTCAAATGAATTTGCCTAGTACTAATAGCACTCCTGATTTAAGTTCGTTTTTCTCAACTTCTACAAAATGGGATTCTTTTGTTAAAAGAATGAATTTACAACCATGGCGTCTGTTTTATTTTGGCTTTGTACCTAAAAATATCCGAAGTAAAATAGCATTTAAAGCGGACAAAGAAGTACAGGAAAAATTGGCACAGGCTTCTAGTAACTTTATCAAATTATATTGTGCTAACGGTCTGACTAAGTTTAATCTTCAACCCAAGAAAAAACTGGATAGTGACAGAATCATCTGGCAATATTGGGGACAGGGTATAAATAGTGAGTCTTTACCAGAAACTGTGAAAATTTGTTTTAACTCTGTTGACCATTATCAGAAAGATTATCAGATAATCAGGCTGGATGATAATTCCATCAGAGAGTATCTGGATTTACCTGAATTTGTGTGGGATAAACGAAAAAATAAAAAATTTAAATATGCTTTTTTTTCAGATTTGCTTAGATTAGCATTGTTAGATGTCTACGGTGGAATCTGGATGGATGCCACGATTTTACTCACTGATTCAATACCAGAAAATATTGAGAGTTTAGATTTCTTTTTATTTCAAAGAGATGAAAATGCCACCAATAAAATATTTTTTGAGAACTATAATAAATTATATTTTGGATGGCATATGCAGCACTATGTAAATATACTAAATAGCTTTATTGTTAGTAAGAAGAAGGGATTGATTGTTCACGTCTGGTTAGATTTATTATTAAATTTCTGGAAAACCCAAAAAACAATTAGCCATTATTTCTTTGCCCAAATTATGTTTGATGCACTTATTAATCATGAAAAATTCAGAAATTTTAATTGTCCAGTTAGTGATGATACATTGGTGCATATAATGCAAGCGAAATTTAATGATAAATTTGATCCAGCAGAATTTGAACGCATTAAACAAAAAACAGTAATTCATAAGTTGAAATATGTGAAAAAATGTAGGCCTAATTCTTATTATGATCATATAAAAAAAATTTATTTATAATTAGATCATATATAAAAATTTTCGAGACTATGACCTCAATTTAATTAATTATTTACATGAACCAGTAAAGTTATCAGCACTTTATAGCCATATGCTGTATCTAACACCAATTGCTCTATATGGGTATTACTAGTACTCACCGAGCAAAATAAAATACAAGTCAAGGCATTTTAACATTGTGAAAAATTAATTGAATTTATTGATAATTATAATAAAGAGTTTAGTGATGGTGATTTATTTTTTAAATAATAAATCACCACACCACAATGGATTTATAAAATTACTGATCAAAGATAGT
>CAMLPN010000003.1 GCA_946481965.1 uncultured Neisseriaceae bacterium
AATTATGATTATTTAGTCAATAAAGACAGTAATATCTAAGATTGTCAATTTTTATAAAAAAATATTGTTTATATTCATTAATAATCATTATATTTTTCTCGTAGCTAACAATTATTAATACCAAAATTTGGCCATAGATTTTTTGTGCTTTACCGATAACTGTAGCAAATATGACTATATAGTTTTACGTGGTTAACCAGGCTGAAAAAAGGTCTTTCAATTATGTTTTCTAAAAAATTGAAACTTTTGAGTAGGCTGTTAGCGAAAATTGGAAAACCTATTCCTCTTTAAACCAATGAAATTATGGCTTTGCTGATCATTAGCATTAAAGTTATTTAAATTTTTGCTTAAAAACAAAAATGAGCTCGAAAGCTCATTTTTGCAAAACGCTCATAAACAAAGTGTGATCATTGACCAGCTTTAACCTGCTGAAACAAACGAACAGCAAGCCGAACAGCATCCTGAGACTTAGGCGAAACCACAAAACTTTTATCCAGTATTTCCTGTGGAGGAAAAATACTTGGATCTGTAGTAAGGGATTTATCCATCAGCGCTCGTGCTGACGTACTAGCTGGCGCAAAAGTTACATAAGTACCATTTTTTGCAGCCACTTTAGCATCTAACGTAAAGTTAATATATTTCAATGCATTAGCCACATTTTGGGCATCTTTAGGTATCATAAAAGAGTCAATCCAGATACCTACACCTTCTTTGGGAACTAATACCTGCAATTCAACCCCAGTATTAGCATCTTTAGCACGCCGTTTAGCAATATTCAAATCACCACCATAACCAGTGGCAACACAAATATCCCCTCGCGCCATATCGTCTATATAACCTGAAGAACTGAAGCGTTTGATATCATCGCGCACCCCTTTAATCAAATTAGTAGCCGCTTTGATATCTTCTGGATCACTACTATTAGGATCTTTACCTAAATAATGCAATGCCAGTGGATACAATTCGGTAGGGCTATCAAATAAAGATATCCCGCAACTTTTTAATTTATGGGTGTATTCTGGATTAAAAATCAGATCCCACAAATTATCTGGTAATTTGCCATTCAGCGCCTTTTCTACCTGAGTCTGATTAATACCTATAGTATTGATTCCCCAGAAATAAGGTACCGCATATTTATTACCCGGATCGACTTTATCCATTAATTTCAGTAAATTAGGATCAATATCATTATAATAAGACAATTGGCTTTTATTAATGGGCTGATAAGCTCCTGCCTTAATTTCCCGGCCTACATTGGCAATCGACGGCACCACTAAATCATAACCAGATCGACCAATCAATATTTTTGCTTCCAGCGTTTCGTTACTGTCATAAAAATCATAACGAACTTTAATATGATTGTTTTTTTCAAATGTTTTAACTGTATCTGGATCAACATAATCCGACCAGTTATAGATATTCAGTTGATCTGTATGATTTGTTGCCTTTTGACCAACTGTAGCATTTTGATCTGATGTACCAGCATCCGTGCAGGCAAATAATATCAAGCCCATGATGGTCGACAACACCCAAAATTTTTTCATCCATCTTTCCCATAAGATTATTCAGACTTCTGGAGAAAAAATGATATCTGTATCTCCAGCACAGCCACTACTAATCCGACATTAAACTGTGAAATACCATGCCATGCAAGAGTATTTGGCAAATTATTACAGTATTGTGTTTAGTTAGAACAACAACCTCAACATAGACTTCAGAAAACTAGGTGAAAAAGCCAGAATAAACTACCGGCGAACAAAATTGATACTTACAAAATCAGTAGTTACGCGATTAGCAAATTAAGCATAGTAGAACGCTGTAATCTCCATTGATTAACTACCATGATGTGATAATACCTGAGATCAATACATGTATCGTACTGACTGGTAAACCGAAGCGATCAGCAACAAAGATCAGTGAGGCCGTTACCAACTGCGCAGTTGCATCTTGCACATCAATCATCCAGGTTGTGTCAAGTTTCTTTCCTAATATTCGATACAATTAGTTTCCAGCCCACTATCGATCCTATTCTTAAAGAATACTACCATTAATACTGTCAACCAGACAGGAATATATTTGATACCATGGCCAATAGAAGTTTGATAGGTGGTAAGCACGGATAGCTGGATAGTAATAAGATCAAATTGACGTAACAAATTTTTTTTCTGGATTAAAGACAAAGATTCTGAGATTAGATACATATGATTTTGGTCATTACTTCCTCATCTACAAATAGACCAATCAGATCATGTTTTTTACTGATTTCATAAGCAATATAAGTAAATTAGTGTGCCAGTGCTATCAACTTTTTTCCTTAGTATTACTTTGCCTACTTACTACTAATTTGATAATCAATATATGAATATTAGAATTAGAATTCAAAATGATTTATGGTAGCAACACATCTTTAATAGTTTGCTGTGCAAACTGTGAATGAACAGAAAATTCTTTTCAATCACTTTCAGGTACAGCATGATTCAGGGTATAAGGAAATTAAATTTTCATTGTGAGTCTAAAATCATTTTGACTTAAACTAAACATTGATTATTTTAATTTGACAATTAAAAAAAGGAATATAAATTTTAATATAAATTAATAATGGTGCTAAATTAACGATAGGTATTCAATAGAATTTATTAATTAAAAAAGGAACGAAGATGAGTATTATTGCCATTCAATCGCCGAGTAAATACATACAAGGTGCAGGTATTTATAACGATATTGGTAAATATTTATCCCCTGTAGCCACTAAGTTTGTTATTTTAATTGATTCATTTATTTTACCATTAATTAAGGATAAATTAGAGCAAAATTTAGCAGCAGAAAATATTCAATATCTACTTGTGGAATTTCAAGGCGAATGTTGTCACAGTGAAATAGAGCGGGTAATGCAGTTAGCTGTTGCCAATCAATGTATGGCTATTTTAGGTATTGGTGGAGGTAAAACAATAGATACTGCAAAGGCAGTGGGATTTTATGCCAAATATCCTACTGTAGTAAGTCCTACAGTAGCCTCCTCAGATGCACCATGTTCAGCACTCTCAGTGATGTACTCCGATAAAGGTGTTTTTGATTCTTACCTTTTTCTACCTAATAATCCTAATCTTGTTATTATTGATACACAGCTGGTGGCTAACGCGCCAAGCCGATTCCTAGCAGCAGGAATAGGAGATGCTCTAGCAACTTGGTTTGAAGCCCGAGCTTGTCATCGAAGCGGAGCAAAAACCATGAGTGGGGAATTGTCTGCTGCCGCAGCATTACATTTAGCAAAACACTGTTTTGATACTTTAATGGCTGAGGGCAGAAAAGCTATGATCGCCGTACAGAATAAAGTAGTCACACCTGCGGTTGAAAAAATTGTAGAAGCCAATACTTATCTTAGCGGAGTAGGCTTTGAAAGTGGCGGATTAGCGGCTGCTCATGCTGTACATAATGGATTAACTATTCTCGATGATACGCATAAATATTTACATGGTGAAAAAGTGGCATACGGCGTGATAACACAACTTATTCTGGAAAATGTCAGCGATGACGAACTGGAACAAATCTTGAGTTTTTGTTACGACATTGGCTTACCTATTACGCTTGCTCAAATTGGCATTCACTGTGTTATTGAACAGAAAATGAAGTTAGTTGCTGAGGAGGCATGTTTAGAAAGCGATACGATGAAAAATATGCCTGGTAATATTCAACCTGATGATGTTTATGCTGCATTAATTGCAGCTAACCAATACGGTAAGAACTTTTTATTACGTCATTCACAATAAGTATTGGCTATATTTGGTAGTAAATGTAGTGAAAATTTACCAATTAACTCATTGAGTGATTAACAAAATTAATCTCTCAATTCTACTAGAATGTTTAACTTATATTATGATAAGGATTATTCTTTTATAAGAATGTATACAGACTTATTTCGCGGATATTCAAATTATTAATTGATTTTTGCATCTCACCAGCATTAAAGCTCAATCTGTGATTTGTCTTGTTTGTAATAATTTCAACCACCCGTTTTCGCCATGATGCGTACAATTTTCTCAGGTCGTTCATTAAACTCATGTTTTTCTGGTTTTAGATCAATAGCCTGTTTAATCGCATTTTCCAGCTCTGCATTACTACAATTAGCTGTCAATAGTGGCTTTAAAGCCAAACTTTGATCCTGCCCCAGACACAAATATAAAGTACCGTCTACTGACATTCTTACCCGATTACAGGTAGCACAAAAATGTTGGGAGCGAGGTGTAATCAGTCCTAGTGTAAAGCTACCGTCCAAACTTTCCCAGTATTTAGCTGGGCCACCACCAAAATCCCGATTACTTTCATGCAAATGATATTTGGGTTGTAGATTTTTAATTAGCTCCAGTAGATTAAGGTATGGTTGTTGTCTGCCACTTATTCCCATTGGCATCACTTCAATCAATCTGAGGATAAAACCGTTGGCAATACAAAATGCCACCATATCTTCAATTTCGTCGGTATTCACCCCTGGTAAAGGTACCATATTAATTTTGATTTGTTCAAAACCTGCTTCACGGGCAACCTGCAAACTATTTATTACTTTATCAAAACAATCCTTACCAGATATTGTCTGTACACATTCTCGTTGTAAGGAATCCAGACTAACATTGAGTCGGTTTAACCCTGCTGCCCGTAACTGATGGGCAAAATGTGTCAATTGAGTGCCATTAGTCGTTAACGACAAATCTTGCACCCCTGGCAATCTAGCCAGCCGCGCCACTAATTCGGGCAAATTCTTACGCAATAATGGTTCGCCACCGGTTAAACGAAAACGTGATACGCCTAAGCGTGCAAAGGCACCCACTACTCGCTCAATATCAGCAAACGATAGCCAGTTAGCTGGTTTTTCAAATTCAGTAAAACCTTCAGGAATACAGTATGTACAACGTAAATCGCATTTATCTGTGACAGAAATACGCAGATAATCAATACGTCGGTTAAAACGATCAATCAGCATGTGAAAATAAACGTCTATTTTGGAAATAATCTTCCTGTAAACGGCAAATCATTGTGGAAACTGATAAAAGCTTATTTTAGACCATAACGATATTCAGATCCAATTGCATTTCTTAATCAGCATCTGCCACAGAAGACAAAAACACGGCATAATTAACCATTATTGATACTGCTATATTACCATCATGATTACTGTAATCTATTTGGCACGTTTCGCCGAAGAGCTAGGCTTAACCGAAGAACAGCTTGAACTGAGTTTTCAGGATAGCGAAGAACTACTGGCATACTTGCGTCAACGTGGAGAACCTTGGAAGCAAACTTTGGCTCAAAATAAGGTCTACAAAATTGCGGTAAATAACGTTATACAGCATAGCAATACGCCATTAAAAGATGGAGATAGCGTCGCCCTGCTACCGCCGGTTACGGGAGGGTAATATGCAGACAAGGATTTTAGTGCAGACAAAGGATTTCGACATTAACCAAGAACTGAAACTGGCAGAAAAATATGCAGCCAACTGTGGCGCAATAATTAACTTTATAGGTAAGGTACGAGGGAACGACAATCCACAGCAGCCACTTAGCCATTTGTATCTAACCCACATGCCTGAAGTTACTGAACATGAAATCAGTAAAATCATCAATCAAGCTGTACACCGTTGGTCAATAAGCTATGCTTGTGTGATTCACCGTATCGGAAAATTGCCTGTAGGTGATCAAATCGTCTTAGTGCTGACTGCCAGTGAGCATCGCAATCATGCCTATCAGGCCAATCGTTATATAATGGATTACTTGAAAACTGAGGCTCCATTCTGGAAAAAAGAATGCTTTGCTAACGGACAGGAATATTGGGTAGAAATGAAACACAGCGACCAGCAACACTCACAATCATGGCAATAATGGCGAATTTAGGTCTGATTATTCTGGCCGGCGGACTGGGTACGCGCTTAGGCGGAGCTAACAAAGCACTGGTGCAATTAAACGGTCAGCCATTAATAACCCATATTTTGCAGCAACTTAGTCATTGTAGTGAGCATATTGTCATCAGCGCTAATCGTGATATTGCTCAATTTCAACAATATGGCTATCCTGTATGCCCTGATTTACCAGATTATAGCCAAATGGGGCCATTGGCCGGCATAGTCAGTGCTGCGCAGCTCATGCCACAGCATATTCAATATTTGCAGGTAGTCCCTTGTGATTTACCGTGGATAAGCAGCAATGTCATATTGCGACTTCATCAGGAACTTTATAAACAGCCAGATTTAAATATAGTTTGTGCTGCCGATACTGTTCACCTTCATCCCATTGTCTGCCAGATGCGTCGACGTCATCTAAAGATCCTAGAACAACAACTAAACAGCTCAGGCAAACACAGCGTTCGCTCGGTTATCCATCCGTACCCCCATAGTGTGGTGACTTTCAGCGATAACAAACCTTTTACTAATTATAACCATAGCGCCATGTTTACAACAGGCGCAGCGGAGTAACAATATCATGATGGACTTTTATCAAGGACAGGAAATATTACTGCAACAATCTACCTGCATGGTCGACACTGAAATCGTTGCGCTTGATCTGGCTGCCGGACGTATTCTTGCTCAACCACTTATCGCAGTCGCTGATGCGCCTTCTTTCGACAATAGTGCTATGGATGGCTATGCCATATGTGGCTTAGATTGCCCGCAATGGCAGCTTATGGGGACAATGGCAGCCGGTGATTCACAGCAAATTAGCTTACAACATGGACAAGCGGTACGCATTTATACCGGCGCGGCTATTCCCGAACATACCGATGCAGTCATTATGCAGGAACACACCAGTGTTAACGATAATGTTGTTACCAGTACGCATACGCCCATAGCGGGTGACAATATTCGCCGACAGGGTGAAGAACTCAGACAAGGTGCAATTCTGCTCAATAAAGGTGCATTGCTCAATGCTCAGGCGATAGGATTGGCGGCGTCACAAGGTGTCAGCCAAATAGAAGTTTATCAAAAACTACGTGTTACCGTGTTTACTACCGGTGATGAATTAGTAAACGCCAGCACTGCTTTACATCAGCATCAGATTTATGACAGCAACCGTCCAATGCTGCTGGCTTGTTTGCGTGAGCATGCATTAATAGACACTATTGATGGTGGCATTCTGCCGGATAATCTTGACATCATTATCCAGACTCTTGCTCAGGCAGCCAAAACCAGTCATAGCATTATTATTTGCGGCGGTGCATCCGTAGGTGACCGTGATTTGGTTAAACCATCTTTACAACAATTGGGCGAAATCGAACATTGGAAGCTAGCGATCAAACCAGGTAAGCCGTTTGGCTGGGGAAAGATTCAGCACTGCCGAGTTTTGTTATTGCCGGGTAATCCGGTAGCCAGTTTTGTTACCTTCATGTTACTGGGATTGCCAGCTCTGCAAACGGCTGCTGGTCGCCATATTTTACAAGCTTTGCCGGAATGTTTTCAGGCCAGAGCGGCCTTTAGCATTTCACCCAATCGGCAGAAACGCCGTGAATTTGTTCGTGCATCTATCCACTTTTCCAATAATGGCCCTGAAGTCAAACCGCTCGGTAAACAGGGGTCACATATGTTATCCGGTTGTGTAGAAGCACAAGTATTAATTGATATTCCACCACTAACAAATATCGAACATGGACAATGGCTGACCATTTATCCGCTCAAATAAATCTTAGTCCCAAAAGCTTATATTTTATATAAGCTTTTGGTAACAAACAGCCTGATGTAAATACAATCATTTCAATAGCTCATTGCCTGACTGCTATCAAAAGATAAGCTAACTTACCGATCTGTTGGAAATAATTGTATTTTTCATTTCTGCTAAAAACCTTATAAACAGCGACAATACTTGTATCATTTCTAAAATCGAGTTTAAAAATCAGCTTGAACTGAGTTTACTGTTTCTTAATCTTAGGGCATTAAGTAATACAGAAATAGAACTCATGGCCATCGCTGCACCGGCAATTACTGGGCTAAGCCAGCCAATGGCTGCTAGCGGTATACCCAGAATATTATAGAAAAATGCAAAAAATAGGTTTTGTTTTACCACGCGTACGGTAGCCTGTGCTAAGGCTAGTGCATCAGCCACCTGTGTTACTGAATGGCGCATCAGGGTAGCAGAAGCGGTATTAGTAGCCACATCTGCTCCTCCATACATAGCAAAGCTCACATCGGCGGCCGCCAGCGCCGGCGCATCGTTAATACCATCACCGACCATAGCCACAACTTTGCCTTGTTGCATCAATTTCCCTATTGCATCCGCTTTAGCACGTGGATTCATTTGTCCTTGATAATGACTGATACCAAGTTGTTTGCCCACATACTCCACCACACTGTATTGATCGCCACTCATAATATGAATATCAATATTTTGTTGCTGCAAACGCTTGATTGCACTAACGGTATCTTCTTTTAATGCATCGGCAATTGCCAAAGCACCAACTACTTTATCATTGATCGCCACAACAACTATGCTGGCAATTTGCCATAATTGTTGTTGTCGTAATTGCTCTGGTACGTTGAAACCACACCATGCAGGATTACCTACTTTAACTACACCATAACCTGCTATTTGTGCCTGAGTACCTTGTCCAATTTCACTGTGGCTATTGGTAGCCATTAATGCCGGCAGATTTTGCTGCTCTGCTGCTTGTATAACGGCTTGTGCCAAAGGGTGAGTAGTAAGCTGTTCAACCGCAGCAGCCAGTTGCAGGATTTGCTGATTATTGAAATCACTGTCCGGTACCTGCCACTGGGCAACAATCTGTGGTTTTCCACTAGTCAGCGTACCGGTTTTATCAAGCACAACCGTATTAACCTGACTTGATCGTTCAAGTGAAGCTGCATCCTTAAACCATACCCCATAACGCGCGGAACGTCCCATACCAACCATCATAGCTGCTGGTGTAGCTAAGCCCAATGCACAAGGACATGCAATTACCAGTACAGCTACACCACGAGTAACAGCTTCATTCAGATCCCCACTAATCCACCAATTCAGACTAAAAGTAACGACTGAGATTACGACCACTGCAGGCACAAATACCATAGCTACTTTATCGGCCAGGCGCGCTATCGGTGCTTTACTGCCCTGAGCTTGTGCCAGCGCCTGCATCATATCGCCTAACAAAGTCTGACTGCCAAGAGTTTGTGCTTGATAAATTATGCTGCCATTACTAAGCAAAGCACCGGCGAGCACTTTATCACCAGCCTGTTTTAACAAGGGCTTGGATTCACCGGTCAGATAGCTCTCGTCACACCAGGCTTGACCACTTTGAACTATGCCATCGGCGGCAATGCGGTTACCTGCATTAGTTTGAAGTATGTCGCCCTGACGAATCTCGCTTAGAGGTACATCCTGCCAACCATCATTAATTTGTTTGCGAACGATTTTCGGAGTGAGTTGAAGCAACATGCTCATGCTGTTCAGGCTTTGTTTTTTGGTTCGTTGCTCTAAGTATTTCCCTAAGGAAACAAAAGCTATAACCATGACACTGGCTTCAAAATAAATATGCTGGTGTGCCTGATGATTATGAGTGAACAGCATAACGGTAGAATATAGCCAAATAGATACTGTTCCCAACGATACCAACACATCCATATTGGCCAAACCACCCTGTAATGATTTGAAAGCATCACGATAAAACGGCCATGCTAATCCTAGCTGGACAATAGAAGCCAGAATAAACTGCCATAATGGTGGTAGCATCCAGTTCTGACCGATCAGCATTCCTAACATGCCTATCAGAAACGGTAAAGCAATAAGGCTGGTCAGTATTAATCTTAGAGGTACACCATGACTGGCTTCTGCATTAATCACTGCCTGCATATTCTCGAGATTGGAAGCATCAATCGCATGCGCTTTAAAACCTGCCTTAGCAATTAATTCCTCAATCTTTTGTTTACTCAGTATATCTGCATCAAAACTGGCTTGAAGCTCATCACTGGCAAAATTAACATCAGCAGTGATGATACCAGCCTGACGGCGCAATACCTTTTCTATGCGCGTGGCACAAGCCTGACAACTCATACCGTCAATTGCAAAGCGCGCCGTGATTAATCGTCCAGAAGGATTAACATTGCTTTTTTCCATCATTTCGCCCCAACCTCATTTGCTACCAATCAATTTGATTCATATTTTAATTAATGACATCAAAGCCACTATCTTCTATAGCTGTTTTTAGTTCCTGCACACTTATCTGCTGCGGATCATAATCAATCTGAGCCAAACCACTCACATGATCCACGTTAACGCTATTTACACCACGACACTGTTGTAAAGCATTAGTCACGCTTTTTGCACAACCTCCACAAGTCATACCATCAATTTTGATTTGAATATTTGACATTGCCCTCTCCTGATAAAAATTGAAAATTTACTACCGAAATGAGCTTAAACCTTAACTCTGTGGTAAAGTCAAGTTTTTGATATCCGGGCGACAGATACCATCATGAATATCAGTACCGCTGAAAAATTAAGCGGTTTATCCGCTAAAACCATACGCGATTATGAACAGGCTGGTTTGATTCATCCGCAGCGACAATCTAATGGCTACCGTACTTATAATGACGAAGATATTGCCACTTTATGCTTTATCCGCCATGCTCGTGAGGTTGATTTTTCACTGGCACAGATCGCAGAATTACTGGCTTTACGCGATAATCCCCATCGTGCCAGTTATGATGTCAAAACCTTAGTGGGTGAGCATTTAAATAAACTAACGGAAAAAATAAATTATTTAAACAGCATGAAAAATACCTTGGAACAATGGTATAACCAATGTGATGGTAATGAAAAATCTGAATGTGCGATCATCAACGGCTTAAATAGGCATGATAATCAACATTTGGCTAAACAGCATAAGCATCACAATAGTTAATTATTAATGAGTAAAAATATTTGGCATTACTTAATTTATTGTGATTTAGCCGCCCAAACAAATTTTTTTTCCATTTGAAATCCGCTAGAATAAGCGGCTTTTGTAACCTATTCTTTAGCGATTACCGTATTTATGCGTCTAACCCATATCAAGCTGTCTGGTTTTAAATCATTTGTCGATCCCACAACAATTGCGGTTCCGGGCAGACTGGTAGCTATCATCGGTCCCAACGGGTGTGGTAAGAGTAATGTTATTGATGCAATTCGCTGGGTCTTGGGTGAAGCATCAGCCAAACAATTACGTGGCGAAAGCATGCAGGATGTCATTTTTAATGGTGCGAATACCAGAAGACCGGCACCACGCGCCAGTGTAGAACTGGTTTTCAATAATAGCGATGGTCAACTACAGGGAACATGGGGACAATATACAGAAGTTGCTATTAAACGGCAGTTAACTAGACAGGGTGATTCCACCTATTTTATTAACAATCAGGTAGTACGTCGGCGCGATATTACTGATTTGTTTTTAGGAACTGGCGTAGGAGCGCGCGGATATGCCGTCATTGAACAGGGAATGATCTCACGCATTATCGAAGCTCGTCCGGAAGAACTGCGTTCTTATATCGAAGAAGCGGCCGGTGTTTCCAAATACAAAGAGCGCCGACGTGAAACTGAAAATAGATTAAAAGATACTCGCGAACATTTACAACGACTGGCAGATTTACAATCTGAACTGGATCGGCAGGTAGAAAAACTCCAACGTCAGGCTAATACAGCCCAGCGCTATCAGGAACTAAAAAATCAATTAGCCAATAAACAAAATTTATTCGATTACAGCCAATGGCAAGTGGCTTTACAGCAGGCAGATGCTGCTACAGATTTATACCAGCAACATATGCTGGAGCAGGAAAATCTCACAACACAATTACATTCCTTAGAAGAACAACTACAACAACTACGCCAACAGGAACAACATCAGCAACAGCAAGTTCGCCAAGCTGAAATGCAGCGTGCCAATTTACGTGAGCAATGGGCCAGACTTGAAGAACAGATCCGCCATCGACGAGACTGGCAACAACGAATCGCCAAAGAACAGGCACAGGCACAAATACAACTGCAACAGTTGCAGCAAGAAGATTTACAGCACATTGAACAACTGGAACTGGCTACCAGAGAACTGGAAGAAAAGCAATTAGAACAGGAAGAATGGGCACTGCAAATTGCAGAATATGAATCCTGCCTGCCAGAACTGGAAGAACAAGCACAACTTAGCGAACGCACTCGATATAATCAGCATAATGAACTCATCAGACTCGAACGCGAACTGGCAATCAAACAGCAACAATTACAGCATTCAGCTGCTAATCTTGATCAGTTACATCAACGTCAACATCGACTTAATGATGAATTGTCTAAGCTAGATCTACCACAGGGAAATGAACTAAAACTTGCGCAACAATCTGTATCCGAACAGGAAACAATTGTTCAACAACTGGAAGAAAACCTACTCGAATACGAACAAAATCGTGATCATATTCGACAAAATCTTGCTACGGCACAACTACAGTACCGTGAAATTGAAAAGCAACATCTGACTCTTGCTGCACAAATACAAGCCCTTGCAGCAATGCTTCCCCTACCTGAACGATCTACTAATGCAGTTGAAACAAACGACTCCGTTTCAGCATTATGGCAATTTCTGCAAGTCACCCCCAAGTGGCAACATGCCACCAGCGTTGTCCTTGGTCATAAATTACATGCCCGCCAATCCACACAAATTGAGCACGACATAAATCCACACAGTCAGACAACTGTGTGGATAAATCAGCAAAATGCACCACAAATTTCTTCTCCCTCTATGGCTACTCCTGCATTAATGCAGCATGTACAGGTACAGTCACCATTTACAGAAGCAATCGAACACTGGTTAGCAAACATATATTGTGCAGAAACACTGGAAATTGCCTTACAACAGCAATCTGAACTGACTGGACAACAACTGATTATCACGCCAGAAGGACACTGTGTAGATGCCATCAGCGTTTCATTATTTAGCGAAGACCATGGCGAAAATCTGCTGCAACGTCGACAACAACTACTGGAGCAGCAGCAAGCACTGGAAGATTTGCAACAACCATTGGCGCAGGCAGAAAAAACCATGCAGCTAACGCAGCAAAATCTGCTCACAATTGATTCACAAATCGAACAATGTCAGAAACAATTAAAGCAACAGCAACAAAGCTGGCAAAAGGCCACCACTGAGGCGAATGAACTTCTGGCTCGTACCAATCAGAGCCAACTTCGCTGGCAACATATCAAGCAGGAAAACGCTGTAATTAATGCTGAAACAGAGCAGCAACAGCATCTTTTACAACAGGCTCAGGCAGACAGTGAAAACCTCGCACTTGCTATTGAACAGTTGCGACCACAATTACAAAATCACACCGAGCAACAACAAAATCGTCAGCAAATCTTAAAACAAACACAGCTAACTTTACTGGAAGCCAGACGTCAGCAAGGCATGATAGAAATGGCCATTGTTCGCTTACAGCAACGCTTACATACAGCCAGTCAGGAACGACAACGTATTGCGCGTGAAAGCGAACGCTGGCAGGAACGTCAAAGTGAACTGGCACTCGGAATAGCTGAGCAGCAACTTGAAGACGATCAGACTGAACAAATCGAAACTCTTAGTACGCAAATTTCTACCGCGACAGAACAATGTGAACACGAACAACAGCAATTGCAGATATTACAGCAGCAAATCCAGCACATACAGCAACAACAGCACCAGCTCAACACCAGCATGCCTGAAGTACAGACAAGCACGCAACAATATCTGCTCCAGCAACAGGAAGCTTTACTGAATGCCAAACGTTTTCACGAAGTATTACAGCAACATCATGCTGATATCGACGAGCTGGCACAACAATCCGCCGAAAAAGCAGACACCGTTCCGCAATTAAGCCAGCAGATTACCGCACTAGCCCAAAAAATTAACGCCTTAGGGGCGGTTAACTTAGCTGCCTTAGAAGAGCTGGAAGAAACCAATGAACGTGCCCAGTATTATCAGACACAAACAGCAGATGTACAGGCAGCCATTGCTTTGCTGGAAGAAGCCATCCGTACAATTGATGAGGAAACCAAATCTCGTTTTAAAAAAACCTTTGATGCAGTAAACCAAAAAGTACAAGATTATTTCCCTACTCTGTTTGGCGGTGGTGAAGCCAGACTGGATATGGTAGGTGATGATTTACTGACTGCCGGTGTATCCATCATGGCGCGACCACCGGGTAAAAGAAATAGTACCATTCATCTGCTTTCAGGTGGTGAAAAAGCACTGACTGCCATGAGTCTGGTATTTGCGCTGTTCAGTCTGAATCCAGCACCATTTTGTCTGTTAGATGAAGTAGACGCTCCACTGGATGACGCCAATACCAGTCGTTTTTGTCACCTGGTACAACAAATGTCATCGCAAACCCAGTTCGTCTACATTTCACATAATCGGCTGACAATGGAAATGGCCGAGCAACTGGTTGGTGTGACCATGCAGGAAAAAGGCGTATCACGGATTGTGGAAGTTAACATCAGGCAGGCGTTGGATATGGCCGAAGCGTGATAATCACAATACCTATTTATACCTAAAAATCGATCAGCAGAATTTATTAAATTCATGTAACAATTCAAATGGTAAAACCTCTCACAACTTTTAATTTATAATTTGCAGCAAATTTTTCCGATTGGTCTGTATGCTACTGAATCTTCTATATCAATTTTTATGGCAGATTGCCCCCCCCTTTTTACGTCGCTATTTACGTCGTCGGGCAAAACTGGCTCCAGCCTATGCAGATAATTGGCAGGAACGTTTTGGTAAATCCTATCCGCAACCTGTCAAACAAGCCATCTGGATTCATGTTGTTTCCGTAGGTGAGACTCGGGCCGCAGTACAGTTTATTCGCGAATTACAACATTTCTTTCCGACTTCACCACTGTTGATGACTCAAACCACGCCTACCGGTCGTGCCACAGTACAACATTTTTTTCCTGAAGCGCAGTGTCGTTACTTACCTTATGACAAAAAAAAATGGGTAAAACAATTTATTCGTGACCATCAGCCCCTATTTGGCGTACTGATGGAAACTGAAATTTGGCCTAATTTGATCAGCGTATGTGCACAGAATCACATACCCTTATTTATGGCAAATGCTCGTTTATCTGAAAAATCACTTCGTGGCTATCTAAAAGTGCGCTCTTTGGTCGCCCCCGCATTAGCAACATTAACTGGCTGCTTTGCGCAGACTGAAGCCGACGCCAAGCGTTTAAAAGCCATTGGAGCAGCAAATATTCAGATCAGTGGTAACATTAAATACGATATTTCTCCTCCACCAGAAATGTATGCCTTAGCCAAAACTTTCAAACAACGTATTGGCCATAGACCAGTAGTGGTCTGCGCCAGCACACGCTATTACCATGGTATCGATGAAGCGCAGTTACTACTTGATGCATGGGCAAAACAACATAAAAATAATATATTACTCATCATCATTCCACGTCACACCGAAAGATTTGCACCAACATTCGAATATGCACAAAAATTAAATTTTATCACTCAGAAACGCAGTGATAATCAGGAAATTGCTGAAAATACCCAAGTCTGGATTGGAGACAGCATAGGTGAAGTATTTGCCTACTATATGTGTGCCGATATAGCATTTGTCGGTGGTAGTTTGGTGGATAGTGGTTGTCACAATATCATTGAACCTATAGCCTGCCATTTGCCCACCTTATTTGGTCCATCCACCTATAATTTTGCTGATGTCGCTCCTAAAGCATTAGCAGCAGGCGCTGCACAACAAATACAAACCGCCCAAGACTGGGCAACAACAACCTTAACATTACTGGATAGTCCGGCGGAGCGTCGGAAAATGTCAGATTGTGCGCATACATTTATACTTCAGCATCGTGGCGCCAGCAAAAGAATTGCACAGGCTATTTATAAAAAAATGTCCTTATTCAAGGCAGATTGAATTGAGTTTATTGTATAGAAAATAAATGCAATTTATAGATATTGTCTGCATGTAGCTAAATTTATTTAGCTACAAGAAATTCTAATGAGTATTTATAAAATCCAAGGAAAACAAATAAGTGCATATTTATACTTAAATCATAACTTAACTTTAATAATATCTAATTATGTTAATTAATCAGATATTTTTCTACCTGATCTATTTATAACCAGATTTTTTATACTCATTAGATTTTTACGAAATATTAAATTAATTACTTAATTTGTATATTTTGTTGAAAATTTCTTTGTATTGCTCAAATTCTTGTATTAAATGTTCTTTTGGCATTGTTAACAATTTTTTCATAATATCAATTTCCCTCATACATGCTTGTTCTGAATTTTGGTGTCTAAGTATAGTTGTATGATCCAATTGTTTTTTTTCATCTGCGTAAAATTTCTGAATTCGTTTCAATTCATTGTCATACCATTCTTTTTTTTGCTGTTTTAGTTCTTCAAAGAAGCTCAAATTTTCACGTGTTATATCAATTCTACGATCAATACTATGATAAAAACGATATTTATCAAAACTATGCATGACAATATATTTTCTAGGTTTATTTTGACTTCCTTTTTCAAAAACAATCAGATAAGTAAAATCACATTCGCCTTCACCATAAAATCCATGTTTAACATATATCAAATCACCTTCTTGCTTTATCCACAATCCATATTTATCTTTATTTGGTGCTCGATTACGTGAAAGTCGACCCTCAAGTTTTAAAACTTCAAAAGTTTTGCCTTTAAGAAATACACCTGCTGAACGTTCAATATTGGACCAGCTTAACTTTAAATCAGGCCTAACTAGGAAATTTCTTTGCTGATAATCCTTTTCGATTCTAATATTATCAAATAGATCATTTTTCTCTTCATTACTTAATAATTTCTTTTTAATTGGTTTATCATTTGAAAACCAAACACTCGTATTTAAGACTTTTTTTCTGATTAACAGTTCTTTGGGAATATTCACAGAAAGGTCAACGAACTTATCGGTTTCAATTTCAAAATTTAGAGATTTCACATGCCTAAATCTATCTTCAGAACCATTTAATTGATTATTGATATCAAATTTATTTCTAAAAATAGGGATATATTTATCTGTGTCAATATTAGAGAAATCACGACTTTCCGATGTTTGAAAATTCGGATAATGAAAATAAATACTTTTAAGAACATACTGTTGATTATCATTCATAGTAGGTTTAGGAATATCAAAGTTTATGATTTGATTATTTCTATCAATTTTTAAATTGGTCGCAAATGCAATTTGATTTATTTTGTTATAAACAATCAACTTATCTTCAACTCCCAAAATACCCTTCAATGATAAAAATGATGCTCTATTTTTTTCTATCGTTGTTTTGATGATGGAACCTGTTTTATCAATTATAGGCACATATTCTGCTAATATTTTGATATTCTTTTGTGGAAAGTTTTTTTTAAAATCTTCATTTTCTCTACGAGTTAAAAAAGGATTATAAAAATCATCAATTTGTAAATTGACATGTAAAAATTCCTTGGCTTCAGAACTATTTATTAATTGGTAGTCAAATTTTGTAACGGATTTCTCGTGTTTATTAGCATAAGAACTTGGTGAAAAACCCACCAAGAACAAGGTAATCAAAAATATTATTCTTTTCATATATATCATCATAATTAAACAATTACATATTTCATATTATTGAGCAGATGACAAGATAAAAACGTTAATCTAACAATCAGAAGTCAAAAGGTTTGGTATTTAGAAAATAATTTGCTTACTATACTGTTAAATTAGTTTACATACAATATTGATAAAAAAATCGGTCATATAAAATAGACCGACTTTGTTATTTTCAAAATTGCTTAATTAACCCGAAAGTGTATAAATGGTACCGAATCAGGTTTAAAACTATCTCTAAATTCATCTAATACAATCGGTGGGCTATGATCGCCTACTACCACTATTTCTGTATCTTTAAAAGCGCCAGCCTTGATTTCGTTGGCTAAAATCTGGAAAAACTGATGCTGCAGATTTAAATTGCGACAGGCTTCTTGTCTACCTTTAAATAAAGGCTGTTGACAATCATAGCTAGGTTCACCTTGTATATCTTTTTCAGAATAAGGATGATGAGTGTTAAGAGTTAACCAATAGATAAATGATTTATCTTTAGCCTGTTTATTAGCAGCGGCAATATCATGCACAATATTAAAGTCACAGGCTCCCGGATACGAATGACATTGTTGAATATTGCTAAAATCCGGAAAAAAATGCGCATTTTGTAATCCCATTTGCGGGTACCAGCCTTGACGTTCATACATTTTAGCGGTTGCACCATGAAAAGCCAAAACCTCATAACCTTGCTTTTGTAGACGCAAAGGAACACATTGTTGAAATTTTTCAAACGGCCCCAAGGCAAATGCTGAGCTTTTAGCTTTTAAATTACATAATTCTCGCAATTCACCTTTAATTGTACTATTATCCGCCGGATTCTCACCTTGTGCGATAAAATGTACATTAGGTAAATTTTGTAATGAGGCATATATTGATGGATTAATGGTCTCCTGATCGTGTGCGAATATACCCCATGATTCATTTAAGATAAATAGTATTTTTTTGGGTGGATTTGTTATATCAATTTGTCTTTGCAGTACGCCCCCATTCGGCCAATTATAAAAATCTGGTTTAACTGTAACATGCCAGAAAAGTTCTCGATTATATTTTAAATTTCGAATAGTTTCATAATAACTACCCCACATACCTGTAGTCTTATATCGTCCAGAAAGATTCGCGCCCCGATAATCGAAAAAAAAGACCCAAAATATTAGATATAAAAATCCAATTGGTATAATCAATTTTATCGAAGTAAAACGAATCACATATTTGATAATCAGAAATAGACTTAATACCAAATATACCAAAAATATTGCAATGAATAACCAATATAATTTTGGGCCAATATATATAAATCGTAAAAGACCAATAAATTCCGCCAAATTATCATAATGATAAAATTGTTTTATCCAGTACAATATATCAAATATGTAAATTGCTATATAAGCAAGTGAAAAAAGAATTGTAGACCACTTTTGACGCAAGCATAACAATGGCAATATCCATATATATTCTAATACAATAATATATCGCTCCGAATATACTAATGCCTGGCCTATCCAGAACAAACCATTATTTATGGATATATATAATATTAAAAAGATCCACAAGTGTAGAGGAAAATATTTTCCGAGTAACCTTGCCAGTTTAGTAAATAATGGGAAATTTTTTTCAAGATTCATTTAGATATTGCACTTATAAAATTTAATATTATATTAATATAATATAGGTTCATATTGAACCAACTTGGTATATATGAAATTATATAAAATAATTTAACTGGATTTCACAATATAAAAAAGAGCCACATCATTGTGACTCCTTTTTATCTTATTTAGATTTAGATTATTTTTGATATGCTTTTGGTATATATTTTTTATCCATGGTAGTTTTAGCAGAATCACCAGCAAGCTTCAAAGAACCATTTCTTAACACATCTAATGTGAATTTTTTCTGCGAAATAGCACTAGATACATTATTCTGATTTACTTCGTACACAATTTGACATCCAGTTAGTTCGTTAGCTGCTGTAGAAGTAGAAGTAGTGGTATTTGTAGAGGAAGGTGACTTAGCAGTGCCTTCAATATAAGCTTTACCATACTTACCAACTTGTATATCTGGACCTGTAGCTGCACTACCCTCTGAGTAACAGCTATTATTTTGCAGATTATCAATTACTTGAGTTTTCAATCCAGCAGCCAAACTAGAACCTTCGCTTGCCTGTGAACGCGCAATATAATCAGAGTATGCAGGAACAGCAATAGCTGCCAAGATACCGATAATAGCGATAACAATCATCAATTCAATTAATGTAAAACCTTTTTGTAATGATTTCATTACTTACTCCCAAAATTTATAATAAAAAAAGACTACAAATTAATTTAATTAGCTTTCAGCAACAATTATGATAATTTTGTTCTTACTCACTTCAGTTTTGACTGAAGCATGATCTGTGCCAGTTTTACGTAAATTTGATTAACTTAATTGTTTTATCGTTCTGAAATGATATTTTTATATGATGATCTTGATAGAATTATGATAAATAATCAAATATTTATTTGATATAAATTATATTTAGCTGTTTTAGTAATCTAGTACAATTATTTCATTCTATTTTATATGGTAATTCTGCATATACATCCATACAGCAGCCAGCATAGCCGTCTGAGCTTTATTGTGACCAATTCCAGCTTCAATATTAATATAGTCTATTTGTTTTCGGCCAGCCCAGACCGATAATGATCCATCATCAGATACTTCTATATTATTTTGTAATACAACATTAAAACCTTGTTGAGACAAAAAATCATAGGCTTGTTGCATCGTTACTAGAAAAAAATCATGCGGATTTTGTTCTGGATTAATGGCTACTTGCCTGACAACATTTGCCATTTTTGCTCTTTGTTGATAGGTAAGTACCGACAATCCACTGGCATGATTATTATGCAAAGCCACAATTAGCTGTGATTGCTGCAAATATTGACTGAGCATCTCTTCTACTGCTAAAGAAAGTTGCGTCAATGCAAATGCGCAGTCGCCCCTTCGGCAATGCAATGCAGCTTGCCGTCCATTTACTGTAAATATTCTATTGGGATCAAATGAGTAGCTTACTTTAGCAGTATTAATGCTAATTTCCCGACGACCACCATGCGGCAAATCAATTAAGCAGCCTTGCCGCAAATCTGACAATTTTTGTAGTGCCACCTGACGTGAGGTTTCTTCATCATCATGAAGGTGTATCCAGACGATATTAGACCAAGGTTTACCCATACATATTTGTCTAACAGGTAAAACTATTTGCCTTGATTCATCTGCATCAGCCGGAAATTTATCGATTTCAGCCTTAGTCTCTATTGATAATAATCCTATTATCAAACCTATAAAATAGTATATTCGGAGATAAAAGAGCTTATGCATATCAAAATAAAATCAGCTTAATTACAAATGATTTTTATGAATAATCCTGAAACATTTGTAACTGACTATACATTAAAAGATGATTGCTGAAAATTAAATATCTTGTTTTTTCGTTAAATTAATAAGTTACCAATTATTTTATTTATTTGGCTATTATTTTTATCTTTTATTTTAACAATTAATAAATAACTGCCAATTTATGACACACTCAACTGAAATTGGTAATGTTAAAAAGAGGTGATTTAACGATATCTTTGTTTTTTTTCTACGTTTTACTATTTTTCTTATTTGCAATTAATAATTATTATCATTATTATTAATATTTTTTAAATTTTGTTAATAGCAATGACTGGTCAACGTATGCCCATATTTAGATTGACTTTAATACCTTTACTTTTAATCAGCAACTTAAGCCATGCTGAGGATGATCAATATACTCGGCTTGACGATGTTTATGTCACCGCCGAAAAGCAAGTCAAACAATCTTTAGGTGTTTCTAAAATAGACAGTAAAGATATTGAGCGCAAAATACCGGTAAATGATATATCTGAGCTAATACGAACCATGCCAGGAGTGAATTTAACTGGCAATACAGCTTCTGGACAACATGGGAATAAGCGGCAAATTGATATTCGTGGGATGGGACCAGAGAATACTTTGATTATGATCGATGGTCGTCCGGTAACGTCACGTAATAGTGCGCGAATGAGTTGGCGCGGCGAGCGCGATACGATCGGTGACAGTAACTGGGTACCTGCTGAAGCAATTCAGTCAATAGAAGTGATTCGCGGGCCGGCCGCAGCTCGTTATGGTTCAGGGGCTGCTGGCGGAGTTGTGAATATTGTGACAAAAAAGGTCAGTAATGAATTTCATGGCTCTATTGATGCTTATATGAATTTACCGGCGGACAAAAAAGAAGGCGATACCAACCGTATTGGATTTGATTTAAGCGGACCTTTAATTAAAGATAAATTGGGTTTTCGCATTTATGGCAATTTAAACCGAACTGAAGCAGATTCGCCATATATTAATCAGCGCGGTACTAAAAATCTCAGATCTATAGTTGCCGGACAAGAAGGTCTGATCAATAAAGATCTGGGCGCACGTTTGGCATGGCGTCTGACACCTGCTCAAACAGTAACGCTTGATAGTAGCTTCAGCAGACAAGGTAATCGCTATAATGGCGATGGTCCGAATAATGTACAGACAGACTATACACGGAGCCTATGGGGTAAAGAAACCAGACGAATATATCGCCAAAGCTTGGCACTGACACATGAAAGTATTTGGGACTGGGGTGACTCCAAGCTGGCGGCACAATACGATAAGACCACCAATAGTCATTGTTCCGAAGCATTATCAGGCGGTCCGGAGGGATTGTGTCAGGATTTAGGCACAAAAAATATTACTTATTTTGACAGTATTCTGGCAACTAAACGTTTAACCGGTGAAGTACATATTCCATTTCAATTTGGTGTAGCACATGTGCTGACCATGGGCGCGGAATATCAGCATGATAAGCTGGATGATGCTGATGGTTTACGACAAATTATTTTACCGGGCGCTATTTATCCCGCTGCGGCTAACCATACACCAAGTTTAAGTAGCTGGGCAGGCTATATAGAAGACAATATTAGTCTGACAAATCAATTAAAACTGGTGCCCATGCTTCGCTATGATCACAATAATAAAACCGGTGGTAATGTTAGTCCTGCTGTAAATTTAGCCTGGCAGCTGCACCCAAACTGGTTACTTAAAGGGGGAATTGCCCGCGCGTATAAAGTACCGAATTTATATCAAAGTACAGATAGTTACATGCTTTATAGCAAAGGTAATGGCTGTGCTACATCTTCAGGCAGTGGTCGTGGCTGCTATCTGATTGGTAATAGTGATTTAAAACCTGAAACCAGTATTAATAAAGAACTTGGTCTCGAATTCAATAAAAACGGGTATTTAGCCTCATTGGCGTATTTCCGCAATGATTATAAAAATAAAATTGAAGCGGGCCGACAAATTATTTTTACTGGCAGCACTGTGACTGCTGGTAAATCCGGTGGTTATGATTATTTTGAATGGACCAACACGCGTAAGGCGGTAGTGGAAGGATTGGAAGGCAATTTTACTTTGCCCTTATCCAGCAAATGGAAATGGGTAAATAATTTTACCTATATGTTTAATTCTAAAAACAAAGAAACCGGTAATCCTTTATCAGTCATTCCTAAATATACTATCAACTCTTCTCTTTCATGGACACCAACCGAGAAATGGGACACTTTACTGACTTATACTTATTATGGTCGCCAGAAACCTCGCACAGTTGCAGTTACACCAGTTGAAGCTGGTCTGGGCAATGGCGGACAAGGAACTACAGGGCTAAGCGGTGAAGAAATTGGTAGTTATGGTATTTGGGGCATGTCAGCCGGTTATGCAGTCAACCAAAATATCCATATCAGAGCAGGCATGACAAATATATTTAATAAACGTATTTATGCATCTACTTTACGAGGTAGTGCCTATACTTATAATGAGCGTGGTCGTGCCGTGTGGGGCAATATGAAAGTTTCTTTCTAAAACACTTTGCTGTAACAGTTTGTTGTATTGGCAATCTGTTACAGAATACTGTTATATTTTTCCCGTGACTTATTAATTAAAATCAGCTATAGTACTTAAATGGGAATGATTATTATTTATTTAAAAGATCAGTCCAGCAATTGAGTTTATTTTATTCAGTTAACTACTGATAAAGAAAATAAAATTCATAGCATTGATCAAAGATTTCATTGAAAATTTTCAACATATTTTCAATAAATTAAAAGAATTTTAATTTTAAACCATTATATTATTTTTTAAAGATTGACCAGAGCAACACTACCTGCGGAAAGCTCAAAAATGCGTCAGGTAATTATTTTTTTGTTAATGTTTTTTACGGCCTTGATTTTGCATAATACCGCTAAAGCCCAGCCTAATCTGAATGAAGTTGCCAATTTTGCCGTTTTGGAGCAACCAAACAGTGGTTATCATTTCACAACGTTAACCTTTTCATCAGTTGATGGGTTGCGTCACTATAGAGTGTATATTGCTGTTCCAGACCAGAGTGCACCAATAGACGGATTTCCAACCTTTTATGCTCTGGATGGAAATGCTGTATTGGATTTTCTCACCCCTGCCAATATGCAACAATTGGCTAAAAGAGAGCAACCGCCTGTTTTGGTACTTATCGGTTATGCCACAGATAAACGATATGATGTGATGGCACGTGCCTTTGATTATACGCTTGCTCCTGAAGATAATAATATCGATCCACTCGTACCCACGCGGAAAAATGGTGGTGCCGGAATATTTCTCAATTTAATTCGCGATCAGATTATGCCTGCTGTACAGCAAATAGCATCGGTAAATCAAAGCAACCAGACTCTTTGGGGACATTCTTATGGTGGTGTGTTTGTATTACACACAATGCTGACCCAACCAGATCTTTTTCAGCACTATATAGCCGCTGATCCATCTATATGGTTACACGGCAATATAATTGAGGCAGAGGCCAGCGCCCTATTGCAAAAAAAGATTACTCTGAAAAACATTAGTTTATGGATTTTAAACAGCAAGCTAAAATCAAATAAAATACCAAAAAATCCGTATATTGCAGAACGTATTAAAATGCGTAATCAACAAACTGCGAAACAAGGGGATGTAGGTAGTAAACTAACAAGGGAACTACAATTATATACTGATTTAGATATCAGATATGAACAATACCCGCAGGAAAATCATGGTTCTCTTTTTGGTAAAAGTCTGCAGCTAACTTTATTTCAACCTTCAATTAAGAAATAATAATGAAAAAAAAACTATCTCACAGTGTTTATCTTGTTCATGTACAAGATATTATTGATCTTAGTCCCAGTTTACGTCGTCTGGTTTTACATAGTCCAGCACTGGTCCAATATCCTTATCAATTTAACGGTGCGCATATTAAAATTTTTCTACCTAAATCCGGTCAGGCTATACCACAATTACCACAACTTTCTAATCATGGTTTTAACTGGGCAGAACCGGACAATAAACCTTTTGTACGTACCTATACTTTGCGTAATTACGATGCTCAGGCATGTACTTTGACTATTGATTTTGTCAAACATGGTGACAACGGTCCGGCCTCGGCCTTTGCAGAAAAAGCCCAACGCGGTGATGTACTAGGCATAAGCTCTCCCGGCGGTCCCATGCCAATGCTTAAAAGCGCAACTCGGTATTTATTTGTAGCAGATATTACGGCCTTACCGGCTACTGAAGCGCTATTAGAAGATATTGATCCGCTGGCAACAGGGGATGTCGTGCTTTTATTACCTCAGACAGAAGATTTACCAGCTGCATTAAATCTACCGGTAGCTATGCATTTGCATTCATTTTATGGCAATTTGAGTCAGATTAAGGCAATAGTTGATCATATTGCCCATTTTACCCCTTTGCATCAAGAAAATTTTGCGTGGGTAGCTGGAGAGGCATCACTGGTTATGCCTATAAGAAAAATTTTACGTGAACATTGGCATTTACCGGCACAACGTCACTATGCTGTTCCTTACTGGCGTCGGGGTGAAAATGAAGAAACTTATCATGAAGCCCGCCACAACTTCATTGATAAGTAATATCACCATTGTTGAAATCGTCGGGCAACTCTGTCAGGCAATATAACTCTTGTAAACAATAATGATAGGAAAATCTTATGTTTAAATCCTGCTGGAAACCGCTTGTTTTATCCATTTTGGGACTGTCCTTACTATCTGCCTGCAGTGAAAAAAATAGTGACAGTAATAATACAGCTAGTCATACTGCCAATGGAGCATCTGCAACCAGTTCTGTGCCAGCTGCTTCTGCCTCTGCTGCCGCCACACCGACTATAACCATTAATACAGCCCGCGGAGAAGTATCTCTTCCAGAAAATCCTGCCAAAATAGTGGTCTTTGATATGGCTACTCTGGACGATCTGACGGCATTGAAAGTGCCAGTTACCGGAGCACCCAAAAAAGTATTGGTACCTTATCTGCAGCAAACTCTGGATTCAGTTACTAATGTCGGTACCTTATTTGAGCCGGATCTGGAAGCTCTTAATACATTGAAGCCAGAATTGATTATTATTGCTGGGCGTTCCGCTCCTAAACACGATGAACTCGCGGCACTGGCTCCGACTATTGATATGACCGATACCGGACAAGATTTAATCGCAAACGGAATAAAATTGCTTGATACATACGGTAAATTATTTAAAAAAGAAGCAGAAGCTCAAAAACTGCATAACGATATTCAAAATTTACTGACAGAAACTCAGCAAGCAATCAAAGGTAAAGGTAATGGATTGATTCTGATGGTTAATGGCGGCAAACTCTCAGCCTTTGGTTCTTCTTCCCGTTTTGGCTGGATTCACACACAGGTTGGGGTGCCAGTTGCTGACAGCAATATACCTGCGTCACCGCATGGTCAATCCGTATCATTTGAATATGTACAAAAAACCAATCCCGACTGGATATTCGTGATCGACCGCACAGCAGCTATTGGTGAAGAAGGCAAGACTGCCCACGCTGTTCTAAATAATGATTTAGTACGTCAATCTAAAGCTTGGAAAAATGGTCACATTATTTATCTGAGCAGTGCTGCTTATTTGGCTGCAGGCGGTGTTCAGCAAATAAAAACTGATCTGACTAATATCAAAACAGCTTTTACTAAATAATTAATCGTTTAATTATTTTTGCCCTCCACAGCTTACGCTTTAACGCTTAACTTTGGCGATAAAGCGTATGCTTTATAGTTGTAGATATATGCTATATGTTTCGTCCATCCCAGATAAATTTAGTTAATTATTTGCTGCTGCCTATATTAATCATTATCAGTATTAGTATAGGTGCAGCAAATTTTCATTGGGGAAGCCTATTTAGTGATAGTGAGGTTATTTCCTTACTGTTATACAGCCGGCTACCACGCACTATAGCCATTATTTTGACAGGTGCCACTCTGGCTGTGGCTGGTATGGTGTTACAGATTGTTTTACGCAATCGCTTTCTTGAACCGAATATGGTGGGTGCTACTCAGAGTGCTGCTCTGGGCGTATTACTGGTTTCTATCTATTATCCTCAAGCACCGCAACTGATTAAAATGAGCTGTGCCAGTGTCGCTGCCCTTGTGGGTATGACACTTTTTATTTTGTTATTTCGACGCTTGCCTGCCCAACGACAAATTGTGATTCCGCTGATCGGCATAATTTACGGCAGCATAATTGAAGCATTGGTTAATTTTATTGGTATTGAAACCAATACTTTACAACTGTTAGCTGTCTGGTTTGCCGGTGATTTTTCCGCAGTTCTGGCCGGTCGTTATGAATTACTGTGGTTGACCGGAATAATGACAATCGTGATATATGTACTGGCTGATCGACTCACCATTGCCGGTTTGGGACAAAATATTAGTATTAGTCTGGGTGTAAATTATGTCCGCATGATGTGGATTGCTTTATTCACAGTAGCCATGATAACAGCAATTGTGGTGGTGACTGTTGGCCAGATACCATTTATTGGATTAGTGGTGCCAAATATCGTTTCCAGACTGGCAGGTGACCGTTTACGGCAGAATTTGCCCTCAGTTGCTTTACTTGGCGCTAATGCACTGCTGATATGTGACATTATCGGTCGTACTATCGATCCGCCATATGAAGTTCCGGTATCAATGATTTTCGGAATTATAGGAACCATAGTTTTTTTATATTTGCTGTTCAAAAGGCCCCCTGTCCATGCAGCTTAGATCTTCCCTTCCCTTAGAGCGTTCCGGCCTAAAATTTCTCGGTCTGCTCACGCTTTTATTGATCATTGCTTGTATTCTATTTATGACCTTTGGAGCCAAAGGAAACTGGGATTTTGTGCTCCAGTTTCGTGGCAAAAAATTACTGATGTTGCTGACAGTTTCCTATGCTATTGGCGTATCAACATTACTCTTTCAAACTTTAAGCCATAATTCTATTTTGACGCCGGGCTTATTGGGTTATGACTCGCTGTACTTATTACTTCAGACTATAGCCTTATTTGTTTTTGGTGTTGTCGGTTATGTAAGTATCAGCAGTCTGAACAAATTTATCATTGAAGCACCTGTTATGATGCTAGCCTCATTATTACTGTTTCGAACTTTAACTAAGCAGAGCGATGGTGATCTGGCCAGACTAATACTGACAGGCATGATTTTTGGAGTGATGTTTCGCAGTATCAATAGCCTTCTGCAACGACTCATTGACCCTACCCTGTTTGCTGTTGCCCAAACCAGTTATTTTGCTCAGTTTACTTCTGTCAATCCAGACTTACTTATAATCGGTTTGATCATTATGCTGATAAGTATTATCTGGATATGGAAAATGCGATATCAATTAGATGTTCTGATGCTCGGGCGCAATGCCGGTATTGCATTGGGATTAGATTACACTCGTTTCAGTCGTCAACTACTTTTATGGATCGCTTTACTCGTTTCTGTATCTACTGCCCTTGTGGGATCAGTAAGCTTTTTTGGTTTATTAATTTGCGCTTTGGTCAATGTATGTGCCCCAAACATGAAGCACAGTCTGAGAATTCCCGCTGCTTTTCTGGTGGCAGCATTAGTACTCATTGGCGGACAGTTTTTGTTTGAACATTTACTGGGTATGCAGGGAGTATTAAGTGTTGTCATTGAATTTTGTGGCGGTATTGTGTTTTTATGGCTAGTATTAGGCCGAAAAAACAATGATTTATAAAATTAACTTGATTTATTCAGCAAAAATTCAATGGCTCAATCACTTCAGTTTTGCTACAACTTATTATTTTATCAATATATTTTTAATTGCTAGTTTAAATGGATGTTTAGATAAAAATTTGATTAATGATAATTTTTACAGTTAATTGATAAATTAATATCAACTATAAAAGATGTATTTTATGCAGATTAATTTTCATTAGTGAAAATAATAAAATACTAAAATAAATCCAAGATATTTATCTTGATTAATTCTAATATCATTATTTTGCTTTAAATATAACTTATTAAGGACATTTAATCAGTTAACTTTGTTTTTTCTATGATTTATTCTTTTAATACTTGGTTTTGGGTATTTTTTTATTCTAATAAATAAATTATTATCCTCATTTATATAAATACTAAACAAAGTATAAATGGAATAAGGTGTTTACATGCTTAGCTTTAAAAAAATAACTAGTGTTTAATTATCGAAACTGGTAGCTCATATGTCTTAAGTATATTTTCTACTCGAGCCAAATCTTCATCTGATAAATTAGGATCCCAGTCCACCAGATAATCCCTTTCTAATTGATTATATTTATTCACTCCCAACTTGTGATAAGGCAAAATATCGATACCTTTGAAATTCTTATTCATTTTATATGGTTGTAAAAATTCAGCCATTTTAATCAGATTTTCATCGCTATCATTAAAACCTTTAAGCAATGGCACACGAACCTTAACGTTATAACGATTTTCTAATAACCATTGTAGATTATTAAGAATTTGCTCATTATGAACACCAGTACCCTCATAGTGTTTCTGGGTATCCATATGTTTAATATCATATAAAAATAAATCTATGCATTCGGCCACTTTCTGCAAAATTTCTAAAGAAGTAAATCCGGTAGTTTCAATCGCAGTATTAATTCCTGCTTTTTTACAAGACATCAATAAATTAAGGGCTGCTTCGGGTTGAGCTAATGCTTCGCCTCCCCCTAAAGTCACACCACCACCTGAGCTTTCGTAAAAAAAACGATCCTGCTCAATTACCGCCATTAGCTCAGATATAGTTTTGACTTGCCCAACAATAGCAATTGCTCGGCTAGGACAAGTATTTTCACAAAGCCGACAACCAATGCATTCCGTAGTTTTAGAAAAAGCGTGTTTTCCAGATTCATCTAAACTGTGAATACCTACGGGACAGACAGAGATACAGGCACCGGTATCATTGCATAAATTACGCATTAACATGACCTGATACGATCTACTTTGACTTTCTGGATTAGAACACCATTTACAACGTAACGGACAACCTTTAAAAAAAACCAGTGTTCTTACGCCAGGACCATCATAAATGCTGTACTTTTGTACATTGAAAATCAGTGCCGTTCTTTCCACTGCCTATCCCTACTTCACTGTTTATGTTTAAAAGCTACGTAACACAGTTCGACTAATAATCTCATCCTGAACATCTTTGCATAGCTCAATAAAGAATGCGCTGTAACCGGCTACGCGTACAACTAAATCGCGATGTTTTTCAGGATGTTTTTGGGCATCAATTAAAACATCATTATCTAAGTAATTAAATTGCATTTCACCATTACCCAATATACTGGCTGTGCGCAATAAGGTAATTAATCCATTTTCACCTTCTGGCGTGTCTAATAAACCCGACATGAGTTTAAAGTTATGAACCATTCCCATGTTCATGTTGTCATTGGCCATTTTAGAAACGCTCTTAATAATACCGGTAGGACCTTTAAAATCTGCACCCTGTGTCGGACTAATACCATCAGATAATGGCGACCATGCGCGTCGACCATTAGCAGAAGCACCTAGTATTTGTCCTAAAGGGGTATTATTAGAAATGGATAAAGTGCCATGAGTTAATACAGAAAATAAAGTTTTGTATTTATGATGATCTGCTTCGGTAAACGCCACCAGATCTGATGCAATTGCATCAACATAATCATCGTCATTACCATATTTTGGCGCCGCTAAACAATCTTTATGAATTTCTTCGTAGCCGACAAAGTCAGCTTTTAACGCTTCATTCAATTGTTGTAAGGTATATTTTTTCTCATCATAAACCAGCTTTTTGATTGCAGCCATTGAGTCAACATAGGTTGCTAATCCACTCCAGACTACCCCGGGACCAAAATTATACATAGCACCACCAGCACAAACATCCTTGCCGGATTCCATACAGCCTTCATACATCATTGACATTAATGGTTTGGGTGCTACATCGCGATGGACGCGCTGAGTAATCACAGTGGCAATACTGGACAATTTCGTCACATATTTAATTTGTTCTTTTACTGCTGCTTCAAATTTTTCATAAGTATCAAATTGTGAAATATCCCCTAAATCCGGACATACCTGTTTTCCGTACCATAGAGGTACACCACGATTTAACGCTACTTCAATACATATTGGCCACTGCGTATAGGTAGTAGATGTCCATTGATATAATCTTCCTGATTTCTGTGGTTCGACACAGCCCATCAAGCAATAATCACGAGCATCTTCAACGGAAACACCTTTTGCCAACATCATTTTGATATGGGTATCATCAAAATGGATTGCGGGAAAGCCCATACCTGCACGAATAACATCAACAATTTTTTTCATGTATTCTTGAGGCGAACGATTATGCACACGTGCAGCTAAAGATGGCTGATAAATTTTAACATGGCGTACTGCATCCATTAATAAATAGGTCAGCTCATTAGTAGCGTCTTGCCCGTTTCGGTTTACCCCGCCTACACACATGTTCACAAATGGTTGATAACCAGCAAAGAATTTAGAACTGCCTTCGCTCGTTATCCACATCATTTCTGACATTTTTATTAACATACAACCAGCCAAATCAAAGGCTTCATAATTGGTTAAGCGTCCTGCATCAATGTCTGCTTTATAGTATGGATACATATATTGATCGACGCGACCAATAGACATACCGGTTTGATTCTCTTCTACAACCAATAATGACTCAACTGTCCATACGGCCTGAATGGCTTCCCAGAATGTTTCAGGTTTATGAGCAGGTACACGTGCATTAACTTCTGAAATTTTCAGTAATTCTTGTTTACGTTTAGGATTAGTTTCTTTTGCAGCCAGTTCAGCAGCATACTCGGACATCCTGCGCGCATAAATCATCACACCTTCAGTGGTATCAATTATTGACTTATAAAAATAAATTTTATCGATATCTTCTGGGTTGTCATAATCTAATTTATCTAAATGTTCCTGAGCTTCTCTTTGGATATCCAGCATACCCTTTTTCATCAGGATCACATCATAACCAGGGTTAGAGTCACCACCACCATTTAAGGCATGATAAGAGCAGTCAGAAACAAATGATTCGCCAGAGATTTCCCAGACACCAGCGTCACGGAATTGTCCTTCGCAAAGCTCATCAATTGATTTACCTTCCCAGAATGGGAATAACTCCTCCCGCATGATTTTTTTATCTGCTTCGGAAATATAAAATGGATCTTGAGGACGATCACCAATCGTGTCTAACTCATCCCGTAGCCAACGCCAAGATATATCTGGAGAAAAAGAACCAGCTCTAGGGGCACCATTTGGTGCACCAACTATCAGTTCATGATCTTGAATAACAAGTGGTGCTCTTTCACAGCATCGCTTAAAGGATTTACCGCGCAAAATACTGATCGGATATCCCTGATATTCCTTAAAGACTTCCGTCATAACCCGAGCACGATGTGTGGTAATCGAAGGCACATGGGTCAGGAATTTTTCCTTTAGTTTCACATGACGTTCAGTAGGGCCATTAGGTACGTCCATTTCCTGAGTGTTACTGTAATTTAGATAGTTGCTATTGTTATTAGTATTGGAAGCTAGTGAACTGGAGACTGCTTGAGAAGAATGTGATCCAATTTGTTGCATTTCATCTTTTATTTTATCAAAAAAAGATTTTACAAAAGCTTTTTCTTCGGATGATAAACCAGCAGTTGCTTCCTCAACCTGTCTGGAAAGATCGTTGATTCCATTAGGACCAGATTGACTAATGATATCAGCTATTTTTTCTGATAACTCTTGGGTACTCATTGCTTAATCTCCTGTTTAGTTCCAATTACCTAAAAAACTGCTCTAATATGTCGTGAACAATGTGCTGTATTTGTTGAGCATTCGACTCATTCGATACGTTTTGTGTCTGGGCTGTTTGAGGCATAGCTTTAGTTTCATAACCCACCATGCGGGTGTAAACTAAATTCAGTGGCGATATATTATCGGTAGCAATACCTGCACCTACGGTCATACTCCCCAGAGTTAATGCAGGAAATAAATTTGTCGTCATGCCAATACAGCCGAAGGTAGAAGATGTATTAACCAGTAAGCGTCCTACGGGTTTTTTCAATGCAAATTCTTTTATTATGTTTACGTCATTTGAATGTATCACTAGCGCATGGGCATTTCGTTCGACTATTAGTAACTCTAAACATTTTTCACATGCATGTTGCCAGTCATCTTCAAGATAATAGGCCACGACAGGTGCCAATAATTCTTTGGAAAACATACTGGAACGAGATACATGTGCCAGTTTTGCGATTAGTAATTTAGTATTTTCTGGAATAGTGAATCCACCACGTTTAGCCAAATACTGTGGTGATTTACCTATGGCATCTTTTTTGGGACGACCATCTACATGAAAGAATATTTTTTCTAATACTTCACATTCTTCCTGACTTAAAAAATAAGCGCCATTTCGTTTAAATTCTGCTTCCACTTCTGAAGCAATCTGCGTATCAACCACCACAGATTGCTCAGCTGAAGTCACAATACCAAAATCAAAATTTTTACTTTGGATAATATCTTGGACTGCTTTTTTGATGTTTGCACTGCGTTCTATAAACACCAGACTATTCGCAGCGCCACCATAAATTAATAGCTTACCACTTTGTTTAGCAGCTTCACGCAAATTGGGTATACCGGTAATCATGATTAATTTGACTGCCGGACAGTTCATTAGCTCAAAAGCGCCTTTTTTGTCTATAACGGTCAAATAAGAGATAGCACCTTCTGGCAAACCAGCATCGACTGCTGCTTTAATTATGATATCCAAAACTGCCTGCATGGATTTTTTTGCCCGTGGATGCAAAGAAAATACAATGGCATTACCGGCTTTAATCGCAATTAAAGTTTTATAAATGGTGGTGGAGACAGGACTGGTTACTGGACAAAAAGCAGCAATCACCCCAATAGGTACACCAATTTTGGCTATTTTATTTTTCTCATTTTCATCAATCACACCAACACAATGAATGGGTAAAATAGCATCAAGAACATTTTTGGCAGCAAATTTATTTTTTATTTTTTTATCTTCAATAGCACCAAAGTCAGTTTCTTCATGGGATAGTTTAGCTAAGTAATCTAAATGAGGTAACAGAGCACTGGCTATGGCTGTGATGATCTGGTTAAGCTTTTTTTGCTCAAACAACGCGAGCTTAGCCTGAGCATGAGCCGCATTTTCAGCCAAAATTCTTGCTTGCTGAATTGATACCAGGTCTTTATCCTCAAGCATTTTCTTATCCTTTTGAAAATTATTTACCCAATAATTTTTCTAACGAATAACAATCGACAATTTGTTTAAGCATAGGGTGCGGTGAAGAAATGACAGCAGAGCTGTAAGCTTTAGAATTTATCCGTTCAACGGCAGACACACCTGCATTAACTGCATTGTTGCAGGCTTCAACATCACCCTGAACTAAAATAGAAATATAGCCTGATGCTACATTTTCATAACCTATGAGATCAACGCTGGAACTTTTAATCATTGCATCTGCAGCTTCCAACGCATCGACAATACCAAAAGTTTCAACCAGACCTAACGCCTGAGAAAAATATTGGCTATCGAATGGATCAGCTGCATGCAAAGAGACTATTTGGTGAACACCTGTAATGGCTCTTGGCATAACATTGGAACCGGTCAAATCACCAATCGAAGAGGCAGCTTCTTTACCAGCTGCTACAGCGGCTTCAACGGCTGCAACATCTCCGCGTACAATAATGGCGACCAATGTCGAACCAATATTTTCATACCCAACTAAATCAACGCTACCTGCTTTAAGCATCTTATCGGCACCGTAAATAGCTGGAACCATCCCTAAGGTTTGTATTAAACCTAATGCTGACGAGTTAGATTTCATATCACCATTCCAGATGAATTAATCACGAAATTTATGGATAATATTAACAATTTTTTAAGAACAAAAACATACTAATTTTACATAATTATGTTCTAGATCAAATTTAATTAACATAATTTAAATAGTCGTCTTGTATATTTGTTGTAAATCAATAAAAATAATATTTATGTTTTGTTAAATTCATTTTCATTACTAAGCTTAGGTAAACTGCTAAATTGAGTATGGTTGCATTGTAGATTGAAAGTTATTAAGTAATATATAAACGTACCCAAAATTTTTTAGCAATTGTGATAAGGGAAAGTTATGAACGATAGGACTAATCTTGCTACAACCAAAATGAAACAGCTGAGTAGTACGTTTCAAAAAAAGGGCGTTATCAATGGCGCTATTTCAGGTCTAACTTATGGAATATTTGCAACGTTAGTGGTTGTTGCCCGAGGATGTTATGACCCCGCAACCATAGCAGCATTAAGTCTTCTGGCTGTCCCCTTTATATTATCTGGTTTGAACGACTTATTTGCAGGTATTTGGTTACTGATTTATATAAAAGCCACAGGACGTTTGGCAGAATTAGGTCGTACGCTAAAAACCAAGCCTGGGAAAATTATGATTATAGGCTTTCTGCTCGGAGGACCTGTAGCCAACGGCACTTTTTTAATTAGTTTACAAATGGCTGGTGCTTATGCCATTCCAATTTCAGCCACAACTGGCTTATTTGGTGCCTTATTTGCTTGGATATTTTTAAAACAAAAACCAACCAAACGCATCGTTGTGGGCATGTTTGTCATCGCAGCCGGCGCAATTATTCTTAATTTAGTAAAACCGGAAGGTGCAGAGCAATTTACCCTAGGAGTGATATTTGCCACTGTTGCAGCCATTGCATGGGGACTTGAAGGTGTGTTTGCCAGTTTTGGTGGCTCCATGCTTGATGCTGACGTAGTGGTCAATTTACGCCAGTTAATTTCTGGGATAACTACTTTATTGATTGCTTTCATTTTCGCCTCAGCATTTCCTCTGTTTATAGATACTTTTGTCGCAGTTACACCAGTTATATGGCTGGCTATTGCTGGCTTTAGCGCAGCAGTTTCTTTTCTTACCTGGTACAAATCAAATACCATGGTCGGGGTAGCAATTGGTAGTTCATTAAATGTTACTTATACCTTCTGGGGCGTATTATTCAGTATCATGTTCTTAGGTCAGGAAATTACTTTCACCATCATTACCGGTTCCATCATTATCTTTATTGGTTCCGTTTTAGTTGCCATGAATCCTCTTGATTTGTTCAGAAAAAAGGATAATTAATATGTTATTACCTACACGGATGGCGGTATTAAATTACATTTATCTTTACGGGGAATCTAATGTGGTACAAGTCATGGCTGGACTAAAGTCTGACTACGGTCATGAGAAGCAATTTAATCCAAAAATGTATTTAGAACACCTTATGGCTTTAGAAGCCAATGGCTTGCTCACTCTGTCTAAATATGAATTGAATGACCAAAACGAATTATTATTGAGTTATATTATCACGGATGATGGAAAAGCAGCGGTAGACACCTATATACCGAGTTCATATAAACATAAACATTAATGCACCATGGTATTTGCGGACTGTATTTATTGAATTATTTTATTTTTTCAAATGATATACTGTAAATAATTTAAAATGAATGCTTATTAATCTTTAATTACAGTTCCGTTTTCGTGGGATTTTAGAAACAATGATGATCAGTAAAATTGAGAAGCTTCAACATCAAATCCATGCTCTCCAGAATAACTATCTGGATAGGCTACCGCTAACTAATGAACTGATCGATCTTAGTAAAATTCAGTTTGGTGATAAAAGTACAGAATATGCTATTGCTCTCAATGACTTGGCCGGTATTTATCGTCATCTGAGTCAATTTAAAAAAGCAGAGCCACTTTTCATTCAGGCTGCAGATATATTATCCCAGACATTAGGTGCTAAAGATCCAAATACAACAACTGTACTTAACAACCTTGCCGGCTTGTATCGTTTGACAAAAAACTTTACGCAGGCAGAAGGCTTATTTCTAGCAGTTATTGAAAGTTATCAATCAACAGTGGGTGATACGCATTTTCTCACTTTAAGTGCTAAGAATAATCTGGGTTTGGTTTATCAGGATATGCATCGTTATGACGATGCATTACAATTGCATCAAACTTGCTTAAATGCCTTAGAGAGCCAAAAACAGGAACACCCCATTGCTTATGCCACTACATTAAGTAATATTGCCAGTGTTTATGGTCAGACGGATAAAATAGATAAAGCTATCGAAATATCGCAAGCAGTCCTGACACTTTACCAAAAACAGGTCGGTGTAGAGCATCCTCTTTATGCCAATGCTTTGAATAATTTAGCCAGCTTATATTACCAAATTGAAGACTTTACCGAAGCTAAAGCACTTTTTCTGCAAGCGAAAACCGTTAACCTAAAAGTATTCGGACCTGAGAGCGATGTTTATAAATCTACGCTTAGTAATATTGCTCAGATTGATCACAAACTGGAAAAAATTGCTGCAGATAAATCAACTGTCATTTCGAAATCCTTAATTGACGATATCGTTAATTCATTACTGACATTTAATCATAAAACCGAAGAACAAAGGCAAGTCAATGGTTTTGGCATGAATCTTTGCCGACGCTACTTTGATGCAGTCGTTTTCCCTGCCATGCAAAAAGCGTTTTCCGTCGCAGAGCTTGAACGAATGGCCATGGGTCTGGTGGGAGAAGGATCAGAATGTTTCGGATTTGACGATGAGTACTCACAGGATCACGATTTTGGTCCCAGAATCATGCTGTGGTTAACTGAAGACGATTATTTAATATTACAAGAACGCTTGCAAAAATTATTAAATACTCTTCCTAAGCGCTTCGAAGGCTATGAAATACATCAAAGTGAATGGGGACAAGCACAATCTGCAATTTATGATATCAATAAATTTTATCAACGTTATTTAGGTTTTTCTCTCCCTCCACAAACTTTAAATGAATGGCGCATAATACCTGAAAGTTATTTAGCCACAGCCACTAATGGATGTGTCTTTTATGACCCATCAGGCAAATTCAGCCAAATCAGAAATCATTTATTACAAGGTTATCCTAAAGACATTCGTTTGAAAAAAATCTCCGCTCGATTAATGACGATTGCTCAAGCAGGACAATATAATTTTCAGCGATCATTAAGACGCCATGATCTAGTAGCAACCAATGCCAGTAGCGCTGCCTTTATTGACGCCAGTATTTCATTAATCTTTTTACTCAATAATCGCTACAAACCGTTTTATAAATGGATGCATAAAGCAATGCAACCATTACCGATCTTAGGTAACTATTCTTATCACTTTTTCAATAATTTTCTGAATACCCCCTTAGAGCTACGTTCGATGGAAATTGAAAAATTTTGTGCTCAAGTCATCGTGGAGTTAAAACGCCAAAATCTAAGTGATCATAGCAGTGATTTTTTACTAGATCATGGTCCTATTGTGCTGCAAAAAATCCAAGATCTGTCCTTAAAGCAATCAAATCCATGGGTTGAATGATATGAAAACCGATACCTCAGCATTAATTCAACAAATAATCGCTATTGAATGGGCACAATTTTCTAAAGTTCAAAATAGCGAAGGACCGGCAAATTGCCAGAATCATCCAGCAACTTTTTTTGTCATGCGAGCCATACAGGCATCTATTTGGCTAGATCTAACCTTACAAAGTTACTTACATGATCTTACCGTAGCCACTAATAATAATCATAATATGATGACTGAAAAGTATGCACGCATGATGGAGGCCACCCACAGTGCTGAATACCAACAGATCAAAGATTATTTACCCGTGATCTCTCCACAAAAACAGCAGCTGGTAGATGAAATTATGACCTTTTTCACTTACTGGCAACAGCAAGCAGTAGATGAAGAAACGCAAAAATTTATCGCTGCGGTTAAAAATGAATCTGCACTAACCTATTTACACGGTGAATTATTAACTTATTCTATTGAAACCTTACAACTGTGTTTGCATGATGTGCAGGAAGCCAGTAAAAACCACCGGAATTTAGTAAAAGAAATATTTGCAAAGACTATAGCCTATTATCAATCATTGCAGGATTCCAAGCCAACTGAGCAAGCAAAAGAAACTGATTTGGGTAAATCTGATCAGTCTAGCTCATCTGCTCGAGGATGTTGTTGCCATTCATGTGGTGTTGAAATACCTATTGATAATACAACTAGTCTGGCAAACCTCACATCAGCATTATTAAATTATGATTTACCAAAATTTTATCATTGAGAAGGATTTTACCTCCTATCAACTGACGGTTTTAATGAACTATTGACTAGTCATAAATATTGTTTTATGTCGAAAAAGCTATCACTTCTATTGATGTCGATAGCTTTTTAATTTTCTGAACCTCTTGAAATTATAGATTTCATAACCTAGTGGTCATTAATTGAAAAGACTTCTGCTTAATTTTCACCAAACTATTTTAGTTCTCATTACTAACTGAAAAATCCATGATCTTCACCATTAACCTTACTGGCTAAATCATAGATTTATTCAATTATACTAACATCATGATTATTATCAAATTTTATTTGATAATAGCGTCGATATACTAAAATAATATTGTCACATAGAAATGAATAATATCTATTCTGTTATTTTTAGAGTTATAATAATAATGATAATCAATCAAAAATAAAATATCCTCTTCAGGCTTTGAATTTTTAGACTGGTTATTCTTTTTATGTAAATAATTATTAGTAAAAATTTATTGCGTTGATATTCTCTGTTCGAGTAATTGAAATAAAAAACATTTATTAATGTCATAATTTCATTGTCAATGCAAAACTCAATATTTAGTCCATTTCAGGTATCTTTTTTTATCTTAAGGTAGCTGGATGTTATTCGTAAAGTACCGTCAGCTTATATATTGTAATTTAAATAAACTTCAAGCCATCATGATTTCCATTAAAAATGTTTACCACCACATACATGGCAACACTATTCTCAACGATATCAATCTTGATATACCGGATAGGAGTATTACTGCGTTGATTGGTCCTAATGGTGCCGGTAAATCGACATTGTTTTCACTGATTGCGCGATTACAATCTTTACAACAAGGTAGCATTCATATTGATGAATTAGATGTTAACCACAGTAACTCCACTGCTATTGCTCAAAAATTGGCTATTCTTGCCCAAGAAAACAATATTCACAGTCGCATTACCGTACGGGATCTATTGATGTTTGGCCGTTATCCACATAATCACGGCCGTGTACAGCTTAAAGATCAACAGATAGTTGATCAGGCGTTACAGTGTTTTGAGCTAACACAACTGCAACACCGCTACTTGAGCGCACTTTCTGGAGGACAACGTCAACGTGCTTTGGTTGCCATGATTTTTTGTCAGCAAACGAAACATATTATTTTGGATGAACCACTTAACAACCTCGATATGTATCATGCTAGAGAGCTAATGCGCTTATTGCGTCGACTTACCACTGAACAAGGACTTTCGACTATCATAGTTGTGCATGATATTAATATGGCAGCGGGATATGCTGACCATATCGTAGCGATGAATAACGGGCAGATTATTATGCAAGGCTCACCTGAGCAAATAATTACCACGAAAAATATTAAATCCATATTTAATCTGGATGCAAAAGTCATTACTCAACATGGCAAGCCATTGGTCATCCATCATCTTTAGTATGATCTATATCCTACAAAGAATCGAATCATGGAAATATTCAATTAATTTTTTCAATACCGAATTTGCAAAGAAAATAATAAAACAAAATAATATATTTATGATATTTATTTCACTGATTATTATGAGCTTTTAAATGCCATTGGATTAAATATAATGATTTTTCTACGGATTTATTGTATTGTTTATAGATTTAATTCTAATTAGTTACTATTGTTTTAGAAACTGAGAAATTAAAGAATAAATTTAATTAGTAGAAAAATTTTGGCAAAATTAAAAACTGCTATTCGTTAACTGATACATGGAGATTTCAGTGTTATAGTCTGTTTACTTGACAAAAGAATAAAATATAACACATTGTGAGACAGATCATACATTTTCAACTCAGATAAAAAACAATTGGGCAATGCCATCAGTAAACACAGAAAAAGCCAGCTATATTTTCATACAAAATTCTTTACCTGAATAGACTTAAAAAATATCCTAACTAATCTATATTACTCACAATACGTAGAGCTATAAGCTCGATTAATAACAATTACTAAACCTAAGCAGCACTATTTTCCAGTTACCCAGTTCAACCCCTATCAATAGCTGCTGATCACCTTAATAACTTTCTTCAAAAAGTATTTCTAGCGGATTTGCTATAATCATGCCCATCGATAAATTTTCGGCAGAATTTTGTGCCATGCCCGCATACGAACTTGATCAAATCCTGTGTAAAGACCGTTATTTTCTACAACGTGCCAGTAAAAATCCCAACCGTTTCGGTGGTGAGGAAAAAGTAGCTAATCGCTTTCAACATTCTCATCAGATTTACTTGCAACGGCTAGCTCATCTGCCTATGCCAGAATATGACAATACATTACCAGTTCATGAAAAACGCACAGAAATCAAAGACGCCATCAGCCATCATCAGGTAGTTATCGTGTGCGGTGAAACAGGCTCAGGTAAAACTACCCAATTACCAAAAATTTGTCTTGAACTGGGTCGTGGCGTAGCCGGATTAATTGGTCATACTCAACCACGACGGCTGGCTGCGCGTTCCGTGGCCGAGCGGATTGCAGAAGAATTGCACAGTCAGATAGGCCGAAGCGTAGGTTACAAAGTTCGATTTAACGACAAAACCGCTCCCGACAGTTATATTAAACTGATGACAGACGGTATTTTACTGGCGGAAACTCAGACTGACCGTTTTCTTACTGCTTACGACACCATTATTATTGACGAAGCACACGAGCGCAGTCTGAACATTGATTTTCTCCTTGGCTATCTGAAGCAGTTACTTCCGCGTCGACCTGATTTAAAAGTCATTATTACTTCGGCAACCATCGATGCCGAACGCTTTAGCCAGCACTTCACTATCCATGGAACACCCGCTCCGGTAATCGAAGTTTCCGGGCGCACCTACCCTGTAGAAATACGCTATCGTCCTTTGCATAGCCTTGATGCCGATGAAGCTGAAATTGAGATTAATGATGCTATTGTCGATGCTGCTGATGAACTGGCAAGAGAAGGTAATGGTGATATTCTGATTTTTCTGCCCGGTGAGCGAGAGATCCGTGAAGCTGCTCATGCTTTAAGACAATCTCCTCTAAGACGTCATGATGAAATACTACCCTTATTTGCACGCCTCTCTGCTGGCGAGCAATATAAAATTTTTCATCCAAATGGTCGACAGCGACGTATCGTACTTGCGACTAACGTTGCCGAAACATCCCTTACTGTTCCTGGTATTCGTTATGTAATCGATACTGGTCTGGCCAGAGTGAAACGTTATTCAGCCAGAGCTAAAGTTGAACAATTACATATTGAACCCATTAGTCAGGCGGCGGCACGGCAACGTGCCGGTCGATGTGGACGTGTAGCCGCTGGTATTTGTATTCGTCTATACAGTAAAGAAGATTTTAATCAGCGACCAGCTTTTACTGATCCTGAAATTATTCGCAGCAACTTAGCAGCAGTCATTTTGCGCATGATCAGTTTGAAACTTGGTGATGTGAATGCCTTTCCTTTTTTACAGGCTCCGGAACAGCGTTACATCAATGATGGTTATCAGGCTTTGATCGAGTTGGGTGCGTTGAATGAAAGTAACCAGCTTACCAGAATTGGCGAACAGATGTCTCGGTTGCCCGTAGATCCACGTATCAGCCGTATGTTACTGGCGGCGGTGCAGCTGCAATGTGTTGCTGAAATGCTGATTATCGTGGCCGCGCTGTCGATTCAGGATCCACGCGAACGGCCACTTGAAGCGCGAGAGGCGGCCTCAAAAGCTCATGAACGTTTTAATGATAAACAGTCTGATTTTCTTGCCTATCTGAATATCTGGGATTCATATCAGCGTGAACGCGATAAAGGCTTATCGAACCGTCAAATGATCCAGTGGTGTCATCAGTATTTTCTTTCCCATCTGCGTATGCGTGAATGGCGTGAATTGCATCATCAATTGGCACAGATAGCAATTGATATCGGACTAACTGACAAAACCAGCGCTTACCGACAATCCCCTAAACTCAACTCTGCACTACCAGTGAGCAATAACAATGATGCAGATTTGTCTGCTAAGCATAAACAACAGCAAATAGAACGTCGTCAACAGCGCCATGCCCGACAACAGGCTAAAGAAGCCAGTTATGAACAAATTCATCGTTCCCTGCTCACCGGGCTAATTGCCAATATCGGCCTGAAAAGCCCTGAAGGACACGATTATACTGGTGCCCGCGGTATCCATTTCCATCTGTTCCCGGCTTCTGCACTGTTTAAAAGTAAGGCTAAATGGGTTGTTGCCGCTGAACTAACTGAAACATCCAGACTCTATGCAAGAGATGTTGGTAAAATCGAACCGGAATGGATAGAAAGTGAAGTACCGCATCTATTACGCTACCATTACTTTGACCCTCACTGGGAACAAAAACGTGGAGAAGTTGTGGCCAGCGAACGCATCACATTGTATGGGTTAACCGTTCTGCCACGCCGGCCAGTGGCCTATGGCCGCATCAATCCCAAAGAAGCACGCGAAATTTTTATTCGTGGCGCCTTAGTTGCTCAGGAATGCAATCTTAATGCTGCTTTTTTTCGTCATAACCAACAGCTGATTGAAGAAATTACTGAACTGGAGCATAAATCTCGTCGTCAGGATGTATTGGTAGATGAAGAAGCCCTGTTTAGTTTTTATGACCAGCGTCTGCCGGCAACAATAGAAAATAAAGGGCGCATTTTCCCTCTGGCTGATATTCGTACCTTTGAAATGTGGCGCAAACAAGCTGAAACGCAAAACCCACAACTTTTGTATCTGGGTCGTGATGATTTGATGCAGCATGCTGCCAGCAATGTTACTGAAAGTCAGTTTCCAGAATATCTAGACACTAAAGATGGTCAGTGCAAACTTTCTTATCGCTTTGAACCACATCATCCACTGGACGGTGTAACCGTCACTGTACCCTTACCTCTACTGAACCGTATCAGTGCGGCACGACTTGAGTGGTTGGTACCTGGAATGATTCGGGAAAAACTACAACTACTCATTAAAGCTTTACCAAAACAAATCCGCCGTATCTGTGTTCCGGTACCTGATTTCATTACTATTTTTCTCAGCAATCATCCCGATATCAATGCCCCACTGCTGCCACAACTAGCGCATGCCATTGCCCGGCATGCTGGTGATATGCGCCTGCTTAACCAGATAGATATTGAAAACTGGCGAACTCAACAACTTCCTGCTCACTGTTATTTCAACATTCAGATAGTAGATGATAGTGGCAAAGAGTTGGCCAGTGGTCGTGATCTGAATTATCTGCAACAACAACTTGGACAGGCTGCCGCAGTTACCTTTCGCGATAACAGCAATGAATTCGAGCGTGACAATATCACTACCTGGGATATCGGTACACTGCCGGAAAGCATTAAATTTGCCCGTGCACAGCAACAACTGACCGGTTTTTTAGCGCTACAGAAACAGAAAAATGGTAGCATCGCTTTACGTCTATTTGATACTGCCGAGGCTGCCACACAGGCACACCGTAATGGTGTTATTGCCCTCATGAGCTTGCAATTAAAAGAACAGATTAAAGATCTGAATAAAGGCTTAGCCGATTTTACTCAAATAGCCATGCTACTCAAACATCTTGGTACTGAAGCATTACGTGAAGATCTTACTCAGGCCATTCTTGACCGTGCTCTGATTGGTGAAGATGAACTACCACGTGACGAGAAAACATTTAAAGAACAACTTAAACGCGCCCGCAGCCGTCTGCCTGCAGTAAAAGAAGCCGTTAACCGTTACACCTTGCAAACTGCTCAAGCCTATGCTGAGGTCAACAGTCATTTAGGGAGACATCCATTAACCCAGTTACTGCGTCAGCTACTGAATAGTCTGATTTATCCGGGCTTTGCCAGCGCTACCCCATGGGAACAATGGCCTCGCCTACCCGTGTATTTACAAGCTATGGTTAAACGTATGGATAAATATGGCAGCAATCCTGCTCGCGATGCCGCTCGCGAAGCTGATGTTGAAGCATTAACCGAAATCTGGAAGGCAAAAATACAGCAATACCAGCAACAAAACCAGCCAGTTCCGGCTCCTATTGCTGAATTTAAATGGATGCTGGAAGAATTGCGTGTATCTCTGTTTGCGCAAGAACTGAAAACACCCTATCCTGTCTCAGCTAAACGGCTGAGTAAAGAATGGGAAAAGCGCACAGCTTTACAAGGTAGCATGTAAGAAAATTGAATTCCGAATATTTGTGTCGAAGTAATTTGATTGTTTACCGACAATTATAATCGGAAGATAAGAGAGAACAATTTATTCGCTATATTAATTGAAGACGGATACTGATCATAGTTCAGGGCTTAATGTTTTACCTGACAATATTTTTTAGTCGATGAATCATGCAAAATTGGATTATTAACCAAATTATATCCATTTATTCAATAAAATATTTACTGATATATTACTTAAATCAAACCACCATGAATAAACATTAAAAAATAAACAAGGATCTTCGAGGAATCACAATAATACAAACAACAAAACCATATTTTATTAGTCAGAACTCAAATATAATTTTAGCTTATCAATTATTATATCTATTGATTAAGATAAACCGCGAATTAATTTTTACCAAATATGTCGTTTTCATCGATTTTAATTCATGACTGCAGTTCGAATTTTTTCAACATCAACATTTTCAATATACTTTACAATATTAGGATAAACATTATAATGATGACCAAATTCTGGTTCCATTAATTCATCTATCGCCTGAGCCTTACTCCAGTTTTGAAAAACCAATCGATACATCGCTACAATAACACCAGTGCGATCACTACCATGCCAGCAATGAATTAATATTGGTTTAGGTGAACGTTGAATAGCTTTTAAGATACTAATAACTTTATCATCTTCAATTTTACCTGCACGCATTTTAATTGCTAATTCAGTAAGCTGCGTACCAACTATTTCGGGCTGATCACTATGCCATCTGCGTAAATTAATTACTGTTTTAAAACCTAATTGATTTAGATACTGCATTTCTTTTGTGGTTGGCTGCTGAGATCTGAATAAATCATCAGAAACTTTATAAAAATTATTCGGTAACCTAGCATCATGATTAATCTGATTCTGACATGCACCAATTAGTAAACATAAACAGCATAAAGTCAAAATATTTACTAACGTATTCATTTCAGAAGCCAAGTTTTTAATTAGTCCTGCGGATTTATATTTCATTAATAATATTTATCTAAATAATTTTGTGAACTTCATCAAGCTGATCATTCTGCTATCAATAATCTAAATTATATCTACTGCGTAATTCATAATTTTAACACAAAAATTATCTTATTATCATGATGGATTACTGTTTGGTAACAATACTTAGAAACTATTTACCATTTAAGTAACTTTGATTAAATATCTTGTTTAAGATTATCAATTATGTGTATTGTCAATATAGTAACAATTACGTAGTTCAGCAAATTGATGGCATGAAAATATCAGCATCAAAAATACTTTTGACTAAATAAACTTCACAGTAAAAACTGGATGATTAGTCTGCCCATTTAAATCCTTAGTCTGACTAAATCAAAATATTTAAGATTAACGAAAACCAATTAATTAAATTCAAACAAAAATTCTTGAAAAATCTTTTAACCGAGGCAATTTTAATAAAAAATTAAAAAATTGAATTTACGCATATAGATACAAAATAACAATAATATAAATTTAATAAATAACAATTACTTATATTAAATTAAACTACGTAGACAGTATTAAGCAATAGTAGTTTACTTAATCCAAGCAAACCATTGTCAAAAATTGACTTTTAATTAATAAAAATAAGGAGATTGAACATGAATAAACCACTTAAACGAGATGTTAAATTCAGTACATTTGATGAACTAAGAAGTAACGCTCGTAAGAATTATCAGGATGGTGCTGTAACTTCTACATACGAACTAGATGTAAACAAAGTTATTGAAATGCTCAATATTGCTTTAGCTTCTGAATGGGTTTGCGTATTACGTTATCTGCGACATTATTATATGGCTAAAGGTTTATTCATGGATGCCGTTAAAGAAGAATTTATGGAACACGCAGAGCAAGAACAAAAACATGCAGCTATGCTGGCTGAACGTATTACCCAGTTAGGTGGTGAACCAGATTTAAATCCTGATGTTTTTATTGCTCGTTCTCCGACTGAATATGTTGAAGGTGAAACTCTGCGCGATATGGTTGAATCAGATTTGATTGCTGAACGTATCGTTATAGATCTATATCGTCAGACTATTATGTATGTTGGTGATTACGATACCACCACTAAACGTATGCTGGAACACATTCTTGCTGAAGAAGAAGACCATGCAGATGAATTATCTGATATGATGGAAGGACTGGATGGCAAACCTGTTTCAAATAAAATTATTTAATAAATACCTATAGCCATATCCGCACAAAAATGTGCGGATATTTTTATATAAGCTCGTATTTTCATATCTAATCTGGGTACAGATTAAAATTGCTGCTAATTGAATAATTATTGTTTTTAGTTCTAATCGGTAAGACTATTCAATCAATTCTGACACGGTTTAATCGTCATCAGAATCCTCATTTGCCTGCACGCTGACACTGTGTTCAATCAATCCAGGTACAGACATAGAGACCAGACTATTTTTATTATCTGAAAGTCGTTGCAAATAAGCTTCATTAACGTCGCCGGTAATATAATGTCCATCAAAACAGGAACAGTCAAATCCTTCAATCCGAGGATTAAGTTTAGATACTACCCCTTTCAGATCGTCCAGATCCTGAAATACAACTCCATCAGCACCAATTTCTGCAGCAACCTGATCGGCATTGCGCTGATAGGAAATTAACTCTTCACGAGTTGGCATATCAATACCGTATACATTGGGAAATAAAACAGCTGGTGCAGCAGAGGCAAAATAAACTTTTTCAGCACCGGCCTCTCGTACCATATCAACAATTTCACGACTGGTGGTACCACGCACAATCGAATCATCAACCAGCAGTACTTTTTTCCCACAGAATTCATAATTCATCGGATTAAGCTTTTGTCGCACTGATTTTTTTCGTACTGATTGGCCGGGCATAATAAAAGTACGACCGATATAGCGATTTTTAATCAAACCTTCGCGGTAAGGTTTGTTTAAATGCTGTGCCAGCTCCATTGCACTGGGACGACTGGTATCCGGTACCGGCATCACCACGTCTATATCCTGTAAGTCCATCGTTCGCTTGACTTTTTCAGCCAGTGTCACGCCCATATTCAAACGTGCCTGATAAACTGATACTCCGTCAATTACTGAGTCCGGTCGAGCGAAATAAACATATTCAAACAGGCACGGCATTAAATACGATTGTCGGGCACATTGCTGTGAAAAGATTTGACCATCTTTACTGATAAAAATAGCTTCGCCTGGGGCTACATCACGCAAAATTTCAAAATCCAGACTTGGAAATGCTACAGATTCAGAGGCTACAACATAATCTGTATGTCCATTTTTCGTTCGCTTACCTAAACTTAATGGCCGAATGCCATAAGGATCGCGAAACGCCAGCAAACCATATCCAGCAATTAAAGCCACCACAGCATAGGCTCCACGAACGCGCTCATGTAAAACCGACACTGCAGTAAAAATATCATCTAATGTTAATGCTATGCGATCTCCGACCTGATTTTCCAGTTCACATGCCAGCACATTCAGTAAGACTTCAGAGTCAGAACGTGTATTAATATGTCGTAAATCACCAAAACACACATTTTTAAATAACTCTTCTGTATTGGTCAGATTACCATTGTGCGCCAGTACAATTCCAAAAGGAGAGTTCACATAAAAAGGTTGAGCCTCAGCACTGCAATTGGCATTGCCTGCAGTTGGATAACGAACATGGGCAATACCGATATTGCCCACAAGCTCACGCATATTACGAGTACGAAATACATCACGCACCATGCCGCGACCCTTATGCATATGAAACATCGTGCCTTCAGCTGTAACAATACCCGCAGCATCCTGACCTCGGTGTTGCAACATCTGTAAACCGTCATATAACAACTGATTTACCGGTTCATGCGCAACAATTCCCAATACACCACACATCTGCAACTCCATTTAAGACGAAAAAATACGCGCGTTTGTATAACAAAAAACGCGCGTGCTATTTTTAATATGCCATTATTATCTTGCCGCTGATATAGAAAATTTACTAGCAATAGAAGATGGCAAAAATGGCACTGCCATTGAGGCCAACTGCATAAAAGCTGGTGCAGTTACTGAATTCCGCCAGACCGGCGTATTGGGCAAATTGGTAAAAGAACAAATCATTACCACTAAAGTAACAATGATCACCCCCTTAACAGCACCAAAACAAGCACCAAGAAAACGATTGACTCCACCCAATCCCAGAGACTGCAAACTTGTAGTAATCAACGTTCGAAACATTCTCTGAATCATCAACATCACAACAAAAATGGATATGAACGCTAAGGCGATTGCCAGCTCTTGTGGCTGCATATTATTAAAAGCAATATCAGCTAACTGACGGGCAAACAACTTAGCCATCATAAATGACACAACCCAACTTAACAAGGAAGCTACTTCACCAACCAGCCCCCTCATTGTTGCTATAATTGTGGTCAATAAAATCATACCAAGTGCTAATACATCAAACTTGGTCATATTGAGCAGCTCCTTACAAACCTATTACCATACCATTTAATCCGGCTGCCTGAATTTTATTTAAATTCTGCAATGCCAGTGCTCGACTATTATATATCCCACTGCGCACACGGTATAACGTACCTTTGCTGGTTTGACCAGAATTAATACTACTATTGATACCAATAGCTGCTAATTTTTGTTGTACTAATTTAGCCTGTGCTTCGGTAGTATAAGCACCTACCTGAATAACCGTACGTTCAATCGGTGTATTGACAGTGGCTGTTGTACTGGCTTGTTTTTTAGCTTGCGTAGGAACAGAAACTTGATTAGCAGCTTTATTTTCCAAAATTTGTTGAGGAGTCAGCTGTTTAGGTTGTGTGTTTTTTTTAACTGCGGCAGGCGTACCTTTTGTTACGGTTTTTTTACCTCCAGTTCCTTCTTTCTCTTTAACAATAACAGGTGTTTTACTTGCAGAAGGTGTTTTAACGTTCTCTTTATTTATTGGTGTTTGATGACTTCCAGAATCAGTCTTGGGATGGGATCCAGTAGCCTGCCCAGTTGTCTGCGTTTGTTTGATTTTATTTTCATTAACATGACCCATTTGCGTCCCAGCTCGATGATTACCGATTTCTGACGGATGTGGATCTATTTGTGTTTGAGGAACAGACGCTTGGGTTGTAGCTTGAATTCCTGCAATTGGTATTGACGCAGTATTTTGTACCGGAACATTGGTCGGTGTATTGCTTACCGGTTCCTGAATAACAACGTCAGAAATTGGATCTGTAGTACGCCCAGTTTCTGCCTGATTCGGTTTATTGGTCACCACATCCAATTGTGGTGGTTCAATCTGTTTAGAGGAATGGTGATTAAACATCATCACCAACAAAACCACGGCTACAATTACCATGATCAGAGCACCAACTAGACGACGACGATTGCGTCGTTTTAATTGATCATAATTTTCCTGGGCATTCATCTAAACCAACCTCCTCTGCTCTGGGTGTGTTTCTGCGTTCATTTGTAAAAATGCCATTATATCTGCTACCGTGTGAAACGATCCGAATACAACAATTCTATCATTTACGCTAGCGTGTGATAAAGCTTCTTGATAGGCTATACAAATATTATCAAACACAGATATTTGATTTATATCATATTTTGCAAAATTTTCTTGCAGTTTTTCAATATTCAATCCGCGTGGCAAAGATAAAGGCGCAATATACCATTTGTCAATCTGATCATTCATGATACCTAAAACAGTATCAATATCTTTATCTGCCAACATACTAAAAACAGCTAGCTGTTTATTTGCTGCTGGTAAAGTTTTCAAACTATCACGTAATGCACGAGCCGCATGTGGATTATGACCAACATCTAGAATAACCGTTGGATACTCAGATAATATCTGAAATCTTCCTAAAAGCTTTACCTTAATTAAACCTTGCTTGACTGCCTCTACATCAACTGGTAGTTGCTCTCCCAAACACTCCACCGCAGCTATTGCACAGGCAGCATTAGACAATTGAAAGCTCCCAGATAAGGCCGGTATTGGCAAATTATATGCGCGGTGGAGATCGGATAGGCCGGTAACATTTTGACACCCAAAATCAAACGTCCATTTCGACTTATCTTGATTAATACAAGCAAAATCCTTGCCATATATCAGTAAATTAGCGCCAATACTTTGAGCATAATTTTGTAAACTTACGGGAACATCTGTCTGCCCAAATACAGTTGGTTTGCCACTGCGCATTACACCGGCTTTTTCATAAGCTACTTTCTCAATTGTGTTACCTAAATAGGTCTCATGATCGAGATCAACACTGGTAATCACAGACACATTTGCATCAAAAATATTCACTGCATCTAGCCGACCACCCAGTCCGACTTCCAGAATCATTATATCCGTCTGCTGACGATTAAAAATCATTACCGCCGCCAGAGTATTAAATTCAAAATAAGTCAAAATGGTATGACCACGTGCTGCTTCAATACTTTCAAACGCGGAAATAATTTCAGCATCTGTAACTGGTTGACCATTAACAGCAATACGCTCATTAAAATATAACAAATGCGGACTAGTAAGCGTCCCCACTCGATAACCAGCTTCTTTATAAATCTGGGTTAGATAGGCACAAACCGAACCTTTGCCATTTGTACCAGCTACAACAATTACCGGGCAGTTTGGTTCTAACTGCATTTGCTTACGTACCAATTCAACTCTGGCCAGCCCCATTTCAATGTAACCGCCCGCTACACCATTTTCCAGATGGTGCAGCCACTCTGAAAGAGAAACAGCATAAAAATTGCTATTCATTATTTACTGATTATCCATTTGTCTTCGTCGACGAACTATTCTGCTACACAAAAGTTGCCATAAATTTAGTGGCTTTTTTTGTGGCTGACACCAGCGTGCCCAGATTTGTAATCTTCGCCATGATTGTTTATCGGTCATATCCGGTAATAATAATGTTCGCACTACACCATTATTTGTATGCCAATTGAGTACCAAAAGATTTCGACGTACCATACTATCAGCCCTCAACTCAGCCATAATCATTTTTGCTCCTTTAGCTAAAATTAATTTAGCTTGCAACTGATCATCTATTTCAATACGTCGGATCACAGGATGACGCAGCCCCCAAAAAGACCATAAAGCACAAACTACTAGTCCACCCAGCCAATACCATCTGTCTGTACCAGGAACATACATTAAGATTGCTGCAAATGTAAACACATGCACCGTAACAGCTAATACTTTCAATGACAGTGATGGGCGTAACCGTACCATAAATTTCCGCATCAATCAGCCCTACTCAATATATGACCATGTCTAGTTACTAAGATAATTACCGTATATAATTTTCTAATTTTTTGATAATTATTTCCTTTGCTACTTCATCATCTACAAATATTGAAATGATCTTTCTTGATCTCTAACTAAATTCCTGATGTATCTTTTGTGAGTAATAAATAAAATATGGTTGATTCTAAGAATATTTGATTTATGATGTGTATAACTCATCACCCAAATTTAAAAATGCTCAGCATAATACATTTCCTGTATTGTTAATACTCAGTTGTCTTCGATACAGTTTAGCCATATTCAATTATATTACCCTCATTCCATTAAGCCATTTCTTTTAACTAAAATCCTGAAATTAACCCTCAAAAATGCACCTGTTATATCAAAACTATCCAATAAACTAGTACAAATTGAACAGAGTCATATACAGAAGAGTTAACTACATCATTATCTTTTATTTAATCTATTGTTGAGATTTGCAAATCAGCATCGACTAAATCCAGCACCGTATCATGCACTTCAACTGTAAAAAAATGCCAAAACTGAGTCAGATTCATTTCCGGCCATAAACTTCGGTCAATTTCCCAGCCGGCCAACTCAGCTTCAAAAATCTGATTAAAACGTTCGCCCAAATAGCCAATTATTTCTTCTGGTAATTCATATTCCGGTACCAGCAACGTAGTACAATTACTTTGTAATTGTGGCAAAGTTAGATCCGGCATATTTTCATCAATACTCTTCAGCCAATCCATAAAAGCCTGAGTCGGCTTAAGCACCACCGCACTGCGATCAACAAAATACATACCCATTCCTTAAGAAATTACTAACCAACAATATTGTACTGTACATCTGTCATAACGTATATTCTCTTACCTATCCTAAAAATTGCCTTGCAATTAAATAAACCACCCAGAGGAGCCACACAGTGAACAGCCAGCATCTTCAGCAACTTAAGCAGATTATACAACCGAACGAAATCATCACTGATCCCGATATAACAAAAGCCTACTGTACCGATCAACGTGGTCGTTATCATGGCGAAGTATTTGCCGTTGTGCAACCTAATACCGTTATCAGCATACAAAATATCATGCGCTATTGTCATCAACATCGGATTCCCGTAACTCCTCAGGGCGGCAATACTGGGCTTTGTGGTGGAGCAACACCACATATTAGTGTCAATAACCAAGGTATTATTTTGTCTTTGGCCAAATTAAATCGTCTGCGTGCACTGAGCTATGAAGACAATACCATTACCGTAGAAGCTGGCATGGTTCTAGCCGACTTACAAGCTACCGCTAAGCGTGCTGGACGTTATTTTCCCCTTAGTCTCGCCAGTGAAGGTTCTTGTCAGATCGGTGGAAATATAGCCTGCAATGCCGGCGGACTCAATGTAGTACGATACGGTACAACCCGTAATTTAGTACTTGGGCTGGAATATGTTTTGGCCAATGGCGAAATGGTAAGCCATTTAACCCCATTGCATAAAAACACCAGTGGTTACGAAATGTATCAGCAGATTATTGGTAGCGAAGGCACCTTAGCCATCATCACTGCGGCTACTTTAAAACTATTTGCTCCGCCTTTAACCACCTTGACAGCATGGGTAGGAGTCGAAAATATTCAATCTGCTATCCAACTGTTAGGAGCATTGAAAAACCATTTTGCCGAATGCATTTCCAGCTTTGAGCTAATTAGCGCTCAGGCACTCAGCCTGTCTGCCACATACAGCCATCTGCAAACACCAACCGAATCTGATTGGCATATTCTCTTAGAACTAACCGATAGTATTCCCGAGCAAAATCTCATTGATCCATTAATTAGTATTCTGGAACAAGGCAACTGGATAAATACCGTCATTGCCCAATCCGAAACTGATCGCAGTCACTTATGGACATTACGTGAAAATATATCCGAAGCTCAGCGCCACCTTGGCGCCAGCATCAAACACGATATAGCCGTACCTATAGAAAAAATAGCCGAGTTTATTGAAGATTGTCAGCAGCAATTACATCAGGCTTTCCCACAATCTCAAACCATGTTATTTGGTCATCTCGGCGATGGCAGTCTACATTACAATGTATTTATCAGTAACATTCTAAATTCTGAAGTTTACCAACATGAAGAAAGTATCAATAAAATCGTTTATGAAAGCGTATTAAAATATCAGGGTACCATTGCCGCCGAACATGGTATAGGTCAGTTAAAAAATCAGTGGCTACCTCGTATACGCACCCAAACAGAAATGAACTGGATGCGAGCTCAAAAACAGCAACTTGATCCCCACGGTATACTGAATGTAGGTAAAGTACTACCTTTTCAGTCATGATATAGTAACGTCTTTTCTAGTAATTTAAACAAAACATGCAAGAAGTAACACTGTATACAGATGGCGCCTGCAAAGGCAATCCCGGCACAGGTGGCTGGGGAGCCTTGCTACAATCCGGCAAACATAGCAAAGAATTGTTTGGCGGTGAAGCCAATACCACCAATAACCGTATGGAACTCACTGCAGTCATACAGGGACTCGCTGCATTGAAACGCCCATGTATTGTCAACATTTATACTGATTCTAAATATGTCAAAAATGGCATGCAGCAATGGATACATAACTGGAAAGCACATGACTGGAAAAACGCTGCAAAACAACCAGTTAAAAATATAGAATTATGGCAGGCATTGGATGCAGCAGTAAGTAAGCATCAGGTACACTGGCACTGGGTTAAAGGCCATGCCGGACATCCGGGAAATGAAAAAGCTGATGAACTGGCTAATCGTGGCGTAGAACTGGTTCAATAAGGCTTTAATTTTTTTATAAAGTACAATCACCTACCCACTTTTCCGCTACTATAATAATGCTATCATGCATAGGAGCATACTGTTTGATAAATTTGGGTATCGGCTTGGAAAAATTTAATACTCAGCCTAAGCCGATAGCTGTGGGTTCGAAGAAATTGTGGAAAAAAAGATTTTAATTTAATTAAACCGTTTTTTTATTTCATGCTAAAAATATTTCGATACTATTGAAAAGACAATAAAGCATAAATTAGCGAAAACACGAATATTAATAAGTATAATAGTAGGATTGTATTTTTAAAAATTTTTATCTGTCAAAAGCATTATCATTGCTTGTTACCCGCTCAACTAATCCTTTTATCGTATTTATAAAAGGATTTTTCTCCGATTTATAATACATAATATAATCAATATCTGGTAATGCCGGAAGTTTTAGGATATCGGTGTAATCGATAAATTTCTTAGACATTGACGATCTGTTCAGGCAGCCTATGCCTAATTGAGCCTCAATAGCAGACTGCATACCAATAACACTGGAAGCATAATGAGATAAATTATAAGATATTTTATTATTTTCTAATTTATCTATAGCTAATTTTTGTAATAAGCAGCCTTTTGGCAAAGTTATAATTGGCAGCGGAGCAGATCCGGTTATACTAAGATCTTTCGAGCCAGCCCAGCAGAGCGGTTCATGCCCTACAACCATAAAATTATCATTATCGGGTAATCTCTGCCCGTTTAAATGAATAAATAAAGCGATATCATATTGTTCCAGAGTATGTTCAAGAAGCATTTTTGAACTGCTCTGAATTGAGACATTAAATTGAATATTCTGACATTGGTCACGTAGCCCTCTTAATACAGATGCTATCGTGGCAGGCATAAAATAATCTGTAATTGAAAGTGTCAGCTCATATACCGAATCATGGTTTCTAATATCAGCTATGATATTATCATTTAAAGATAATATCTTTTTTGCATGCTTATACATTTTTTCACCAATAGCTGTCGGTTTTGCGCCGTATCTGCCACGATGCAGAAGTTGTGCATCGCAAAATACCTCAAGCTTTTGAATTTGCTCACTGATAGCCGATTGAGATTTAAATAAAATATTCGAAGCTTTTGTGTAGCTGCCCATTTCTACAATGACAACAAATGTGTGAAGAATTTCTAAATCAAGTTTTTCCATAGTGTAATCAGTCTTCATCGGTTAGTGTCATTAGATTTCTTCAATATATCGGATTTTCCGTTATAAATAAATCAAAAAATCCTGTTTTACAGATATAAAAAATTTTAGCTATTATTTTCCAGAAAAACAGGAGTTCATCAATGTCTTTAAATTCAAACAAATTGCCGGATAAAAATAAAATTTTTTTTTCTGATAACCATAAATGGAAAGTTTTATTTACTGGTGCATTCGCTAATACATGCTTTACCTTTGTTATCGGCGGCGTACCTGCAGCCTCCATTATTCTACGTAATGATTACCATATCCCAACATCTGTATTAGGGCTTTTAATGGGCATTGTAGGTTTTGGAATTGCTGTAAGTGAATTACCCTGGGGAATTGCCACCGATCGCTTCGGAGATCGGTCGATATTAATTGCAGGATTGTCTACGACTGCCATAGCTCTTTTCATCCTTGCTTATTTTGCAAGAATATCATCACACAATTCAATAAGTATCATCTTATGTGCCGGTTTACTAGTAGTCGGTCTTTTTGGGAGCAGTGTAAATGGTTCCAGTGGCAAAGCGATCATACAATGGTTTAAACCACAGCAACGCGGCTTAGCAATGAGTGTAAGGCAAGCAGCTGTACCACTTGGTTATGCATTAGGAGCATTATTCTACCCTTATATATCAATTCATTATGGATTCTCGACCACACTATTTATATCGGCATTTATTTGTATTCTGGCTGCATTATTCAGCTATCTATGGATTATTGATCCGGATAGTAAGAGTGAACACAAAACACCGGATATAACACAATCACTAAAAAATAAATCAACTCAGCCAATGAAATCATTGAGAGTGTGGCGCATTGTATTAGCTGTGGGTATTCTATGTGCGCCACAGTTTGCATTGATGACATTTTCAATGCTTTTCTTGCACGATTTTGCCGGATTAAGTATTGGATATATCAGTATCCTACTATTTTTCATACAAATCAGTTCAATACCAACACGTATCGGTAGTGGCTTTTATACAGATAAAAAGGGAAATAGAAAATTTTTTCTGAAAGCGGTTACAGCCCTGTCATTCATCTTATTCGCAGCCCTTACCGTATTTACTTATTTTTCATATAAATTCAATATACATCATTTTGCCTACTTTGTTAGTTTCATTATTCTTATATCTGGTATATCAATTTCTTCCTGGCATGGAATCGGATATACCGAACTGGCTACCGTTGCCGGACAAAAGAGTGTTGCAACCGTATTAGCAATGGCTAATACAGTAGTATATTTCATTCTGTTTGCAACTCCAGCCATAATTCCATGGCTATTACATCAATTCTCCTGGGTTGGCGTTTGGGCAGTCATGGCTGTTATTTGCGCAATAAGCTATTTCTTATTTGAGAATTCATCATCTGAAAAATAATTTTTTATTCATAGGTAGGAATGTACCAACCTGCTTTACTCTGCATAAAACAGACTGAATTTTTGGTTGGTGATTTTACCGATAAATTTAATTTATCAAATTTTGAATTTATTTATGAAGATTATTTTGAAAATAGCTAAACAGTTTTTTAGATTTGAAATTTCATTTTTCACATCATGATAATTAGTCATTTTATGATATGAGCTGAAATATTGATAAAAGTTCCATTTAACAATATTTCAGCTATATAACGTTCTTATTGACTAAGATTTATTGAAAAATCAAATAGAAATAAAGATATTTTCCACAGACATAAAAAACTAATAGCTACAATAAAAGGTATAAAGTTTATAAGTCTGCTTTAAACTAAAGCATAGTTAACACATTGAAAAATTAATAATAAGCAATTACTAACAAAAGAGGTGTGGCTAATACTGTACTTTTACACAATATCATCATCAAAACATTTAACAGCAAAAGAATGGTTACTTTGTCTGATATGTGGGTTATAAAACCTGAAGCATCTGGCCATTATTATAGTTAAACCATTCAATATAAAAATAGTGAGCATAACACCAGTTATGCTCACTATTAGCTATATGTTGACTAGTTAGCCAGACACGACTATTACATCATGCCGCCCATGCCACCCATACCGCCCATGCCACCCATATCAGGAGCAGCAGGTTTATCTTCCGGTAATTCGGTAATCATGCAATCAGTAGTCAGCATCAGACCAGCGATAGAAGCAGCATGCTGCAAAGCAGTGCGGGTAACTTTAGCCGGATCCAGTACACCCATTTCCAGCATATCACCATACTCACCAGTACCAGCGTTATAGCCATAGTTACCAGAACCATTCAACACATTGTTTACTACAACGCTTGGTTCATCACCGGCATTGGCAACAATCTGGCGTAATGGTGCTTCAACTGCTTTCAGTACGATTTTCACCCCGGCTTCCTGATCAGCATTAGCACCTTTCAGGTCTTTAATCGCAGCACGGGCACGCAACAGGGCAACACCACCACCGGCTACCACACCTTCTTCTACTGCAGCACGGGTAGCATGCAGGGCGTCATCCACGCGATCTTTTTTCTCTTTCATTTCAACTTCAGTAGCAGCACCAACTTTAATTACTGCCACACCGCCGGCCAGTTTAGCCACGCGTTCCTGTAATTTTTCTTTATCGTAGTCGCTGGTAGCCACTTCGATCTGTTTGCGGATTTCAGCAACACGTGCTTCAACAGCAGCCTTGTCACCCAGCCCGTCGATCACGGTAGTATTTTCTTTACCAACTTCTACACGTTTAGCCTGACCTAAATCTTCCAGAGTGGCTTTTTCCAGAGACAGACCAACTTCTTCAGCAATAACAGTACCACCGGTCAGGATAGCAATATCCTGCAACATGGCTTTACGACGGTCACCAAAGCCCGGAGCTTTAACAGCAACGGTTTTCAGGATACCGCGAATATTGTTTACTACCAGAGTAGCCAGAGCTTCACCTTCAACATCTTCAGCAATAATCAGCAAAGGACGGCTGGTTTTTGCCACTTGTTCCAGCACAGGCAGCAAATCGCGGATGTTAGAGATTTTTTTATCAAACAGCAAAATATACGGGCTGTCCAGACCGGCAATCTGTTTTTCTACATCAGTAACAAAGTAAGGAGACAGGTAGCCGCGGTCAAACTGCATACCTTTAACAACTTCCACTTCATTTTCCAGTGATTTGCCGTCTTCAACAGTGATCACACCTTCTTTACCCACTTCATTCATGGCTTTGGCAATGATTTCACCGATAGATTCATCTGCATTGGCAGAAATAGAAGCAACCTGAGAAATTTCTTTCGATTTTTCTGGTACTGGTTTAGATATTTTTTTCAGCTCAGCAACAATTGCTTCAACTGCTTTATCAATACCACGTTTCAAATCCATTGGATTCATGCCGGCAGTCACATATTTCATACCTTCAGCAACCACAGCTTGTGCCAGCACAGTTGCTGTAGTAGTACCATCACCAGCGACATCATTGGTTTTAGAAGCTACTTCTTTAACCAGCTGTGCACCCATATTTTCGAATTTATCTTTCAATTCGATTTCTTTAGCTACAGATACACCATCTTTGGTGATGTGAGGACCGCCAAAGGCTCGATCTAACAAAACATTGCGACCTTTAGGGCCTAAAGTTACTTTTACTGCATCAGCCAATACATTGACACCTGCAACCATTTTCTGACGGGCTTCATCAGCAAATTTTACGTCTTTAGCAGCCATTTGTTACTCCTAATTTATTAATCATTAAATATTACAATTACTTAAAATCTGGATAAATAACTTATTCAACAATACCGAAGATATCTTCTTCACGCATTACCAACAATTCTTCACCGTCAACTTTCACAGTCTGACCACTATATTTACCAAAAATCACTTTATCGCCAACTTTAACATCCAATGCCTGACGATCACCATTTTCTAACAGTTTGCCATTGCCCACAGCCAATACTTCTCCCATATCAGGTTTTTCAGCAGCAGAGCCAGGTAATACGATACCAGAAGCAGTCTTCTCTTCTGCTTCCAGACGTTTAACCACAACGCGGTCATTTAAAGGACGAATAGTCATAATATCTTCTCCACATCTTCGGTGCTTTTAAGCACAATAAAGTTGGTTAATACAAACCCGCAAAACATGCGGGACGTAAAATTGTTTCGGTAAATAAAGTATGGATAGACCATCACAATTCAAGGGGATAAAATATATTTTTTTTCTTTTGTCTTATCAACACTTAGCAAAATCAAAGAAAACCAGACAGTTAACCGCTATATTACACTTATCTCATAATCGATAGCGGTTCAATAATTAAAAAGTGATGTGGTTATCCAATTAGTACTGAGTATTATCTAGCAGTGAGCTAAGTTGAAATAAATTTTCTGCTAGCAATTGTTTAATCCAAAGCAAGCAGAAAAAAAGCATAAATATATAACTACCAAAGTATCAATCTCAATTTATGTATAACTTTTAATTAGTAAGTGCCAATATCTCAACAAGTAACTGGTTTGATTGACTATAAAAACATATAAAAAAAGTGGCTTACGGAAATATCCTCTCTCAAAGATATCAAACACAGTTGCAGATATAATTTACCATTAACTAACCATGCAGATATTTCTCTGTGGAACAGTCAGAAAACTCAAGACAAAATAATCACTTTGAATGAAATAAATCAATACTGTATTTGACTGGCGATTTCAGTAAAATTTCTACTACTATCCTCAGCCAGTCAATTTTATAATCAAACATATAACAACAAAGTAGTCGATTTATCATTATAAATTAAACAAATCTCACTTTTTAAAGCATATTTCAACCGTCAGCTCGTCCAAAATATTGTTTGACATGCATGGACACCATCTCCCGGGCACGAGAAATCCGAGAGCGTACCGTACCGATCGGACATCGCTGCCTGCTGGCAATTTCTTCATAAGATAAGCCATCTATTTCGCATAACAAAATCGGTTCGCGCAAATCTTGTGGTAGTTTCTGAATACTCGCATCCAATATATCTAGCAACTCTCGGTTAAGTAAATACTTTTCCGGTGTATTGAAATCGGATAATAAATCTGTGACAGCAACAGCCTCGCCTTCGTCATCAAAAAAATCACTGATTTCAACCAGATATTGTGAATTAAGAGAATGCATAGTTCTGGCCGTATTTTTTCCAATGCAACATAGCCAGGTATAAAATCGACTTTCCCCTCTGAATTGTGGTAATGCCTGATAAGCCTTAAGCAAAGTTTCTTGCATAACATCCTGAGCAGTTTGTTCATCATGAGTACATCGATGGAGAAAATGAATCAAACGATGTTCATATCGCTTCACTAACTTATCAAATACCTGCCGGTTGCCTTGTTGTGCCATGCACACAAGTACTTGCTCATCTTCCTGCATTCCCTTCATATTTTCTCCTAATTTATCAATTGTCTTTATAAAATAAATAATAGCTTACGAAATTATCTATAACACTAATCCTCTTTAAATAACATACTTTATAACACCATCAATTTAATGCAAAAGTCTTTTTATTAATCATATTTACTTATTATCCCAGTCTTATTAAACAGACATTCTTGCATTTTGGTGTACTTGAAGTTTATCTTTAGCTATATATGACCATCCATATTAATTATTGTGAGCCGGTTTTTGAGCAACGTGCCTCAAGCTACCAGTCAACTACCTCAATCTTTTTTACAGGACTTTCAGAATTAATAGAAAATATCTATTTTTAAAATTTATGCAAAGCGATAGTCTCCATTCTCATTATCCAGAATAAATTAATTTTATAAATGTATTGTAACAAAATAAATTTTAAAATTTAAAGCTTCTTCTTGAGATAAATTAAGGTATTATGAATAAATTGTTTGACATCTCAAAAACAAAATAAAACCCTCGAACCATTCAAAATTTATTCATATGTATTTTTAAATTATTTTTAAATTTTTTAGTCAATTTCTATTAAAATTATTTGATAAAAAACTTTTTAAAAAATATCTGAAAAATTTAGAACAAGTAATGGTTGAACAAAATCATACAATTTTTTTGCTAATAGATAACCCCCTATTAAAATAGAATGATGGACTAATTCGCAAGACAAATCTATTATTACTCTATTTGGATAATAATCTAATTACCAGATTAAAAATATACAATTTATAAAATAAAATATATTGGACACTATCCACTCCAAAATTATTTCAATTATTTGTCATTATATTTTTAACAAAACATAATTATATTCTGAATAAAATATTTATCTGTACACATTCAAAATACAGTATTTTCGCCATTAATGATTCGATCTTCTTTTATAATGGACAGATATTTTATAATATAAAAATTACATATAAATAAAATTATTTGCAAATAACTCTAGATTTTCTCAGGAAGATCTTCTATGAGTGGCATCCATCCACCAGCCACCCTCATATCACTCGTCACAGCAACATTAACTACGGCTATACAGTTATTTTCTGCATTACAAAGCACCGGCCAAATACGCCGCAAAAAAGGCGGAATTTTGCGTTCCTGTAAAAGTTTCTTGACGCTTTTATGAATACCACCCATCTTAATCTTATCACTACCATTGCAGGAACGTACAATCCAGTCTGGCGCAATTTCCGCCAAACCAAATGGGGTTTGAATCCATTGTAGATGACCGGAAGTGACCAAATGTTGATTTTTTACTGGCAGCAATGCCAGCCATGGCCATTGCTGCCTATTATTCAGTCTATCAATCCATAACTTATTATCATAAAATAATACATTAGCAGCTGGTAATGACCATTGTGCCCCAATCTTATTTTCCATCAGTTGCCGAGCAAATTCGTTCAGTGCTGCTGATGAAGACATACCAAGATTGTACTTAGAAGTAAACAAACGCAATTGTTGTTTACGTCTCAGCTTACTCAACTCACGCCATACCGGAATCTGAAAACCTTGCTGTTGTGCATGTATCCTATTCCAGTCTTCAGTGGTAATTTCTTCAAGCAGTGCCAGTTCATCCTGTAAGCGATTTACCGCGGCTTCAATTTGATTATCCAGATTAGGCAGCCGCTGCCGCCATTGCGGTAACCCTGACAGGCGTAGCCAGTTTCGCAAATAAGTCGTATCTGCATTACTGTCATCTTCAATATAAGGTAACCCTAGCGCCTGGGCATATTCTTCTAATTCCTGCCTGCTGAAAGACAACAAAGGACGCCATATAATATTATGCTTAGATAATACGCGTTGAGCAGGCATAGCTGCTAATGCACGTATACCTCCACCACGCAATCCACCTAGAAAAAAAGTTTCCACCTGATCATTACGATGGTGCGCCAACACTACCGCATCAGCTTTACTTTGTGCGTACACCTGATAACGAGCTTTGCGGGCTGCTGCCTCTAAGCCATCACCTTTGGCATTTACCTTCACCCTAACAGACTGCAAAGGTACAGACCAGTCTGCACATAACTGCTGACAAAATGTCAGCCACTGATCAGCATATTGACTCAGACCATGGTGTACATGAATGGCAGACAACTGAATAGGCAAAAACTGCCGTAGTTGCGTCAGAAGATGTAATAACACCACTGAATCAATTCCACCACTTAAACCAACAGCCAAAACACAACGGTCAGCCATCGTGGCTGACCATTGCTGTGCAATACTGCTGCATAATCGAGTACTGATATTATTTACCAGAGCTGAATTGTCCATAATTCATCAGGCGATCAAAACGACGTGTTAACAAATCAGCCATAGGCATACCCTTAGCCTCATGTAACTGAGCTGTTAGCACCGTTTTAACTCGCTTCATAATCTCCGGATAATTGCGATGTGCTCCACCTAGAGGTTCTTCAATTACCTTATCAATTAACTTCAAATCACGTAACCGCTTAGCTGTAATACCCAGCGCCTGAGCTGCTTCCGGTGCCTTTTCCGCCGTTTTCCATAAAATAGACGCGCAACCTTCCGGCGAAATCACCGAATAAGTAGAAAACTGTAACATATTGACATAATCACCAACAGCAATCGCTAATGCACCGCCAGAACCGCCCTCACCAATAACTGTACAGATAACTGGTACCCGTAATTTAGCCAGCTCATAGATATTTCGACCAATCGCTTCAGACTGACCACGTTCTTCCGCACCAATTCCTGGATATGCACCAGGTGTATCAATAAAAGTGAGCACCGGAATCTGAAATTTTTCCGCCAGTTTCATCAGGCGTAATGCTTTTCGATAGCCTTCAGGCTTAGGCATACCAAAATTGCGACGAATTTTTTCTTTAGTATCGCGCCCCTTTTGATGACCGATAACCATAACCGTATCACCACTAAAGCGCGCCATTCCACCGACTATAGCCGCATCATCAGCAAATGCACGATCACCGTGCAATTCTTCAAAATCAGAACACAGAGCATCAATATAATCTAAAGTATAAGGACGCTGGGCATGACGAGATACCTGTGAAATCTGCACCGGCGTTAACTTAGCAAATAGACTTTTAGTTAAATCATCGCTTTTCTTTTTCAAGCGCGCGATTTCTTCGGAAATATCTACAGCTGATTCATCCTGAACAAAACGAAGTTCATCAATTTTCTGTACCAATTCAGCTATAGGTTGTTCAAAATCCAAAAAAATCTGTTTCATTGTTTAAAATTCCGCAAAAACATATAACTGCTATAATACGCGAAGTATACAACCAGTGCAGCACCAAAATCACACCAGTGCACCACAGTTAAATAGCGATATCAGAATAACAAACTGATTTATAATAATAAAACCAACCAACACTGCACATCATCAACCAAACAAATTACAAAAAAACAACGATAACATCCTCAATAAATTTTCCTCTTAAACATCCATAACTACAATAAAAGCGCTGAAAATTGTCTTAACACTCATCCAGAAAGAAACTTATACTCAGCTACAGACATTACGCCAGTTTGACACCCATAAATTACAAAAGAATTAGGGATATACCATTTGAAAGACCATGAAAATAAATATAGTTATTAATCCTAACTACAAAAATTAATCTAATATATTAAAGGCATAGTTAAAAAATTACCGATTAAAACACCATATTCATCAATAGCCTTAAAATAACATTATTATCTTCTATTTGAATGATTAACCATTTCCAATTAACCATGAATTCAACAGCAAAACAGGTAATATTTCATTAAAAAAGCCATTAATAACAGCAAATGTACAACATCACTACATTAACAACTTGCCAAGTCAGTGAATTACCCACTAAAATTAGCGATTTTCTGTTGTCCTGACAGATTAAAATTCTTCGATTTTTCACTAAGGAATATACAATGGTAGTTATTCGTTTGGCTCGCGGTGGTTCAAAACATCGCCCATTCTTTAATATCGTCGTAGCTGACTCTCGCAACCGTCGCGATGGTCGCTTTATCGAGCGTGTGGGTTTTTACAATCCTGTTGCCAATGAAAAACAGGAACGTGTACGTCTGAATGCCGATCGTCTGAATCACTGGATCGCTCAGGGTGCACAGCTTAGCGAAGCTGTAGCAAAACTGGTTAAAGAACAGAAAGCTTCTGCTTAATTAAGTTATAAAACGATGAATACGACACAGCGCCAATGGGTGGCAATGGGCTATATTAAAGGCGTATTTGGCGTCAAAGGCTGGGTTAAAATCCACACGGATACCGAATATACCGATAGTCTGCTAGATTTTCCGCAATGGCAGCTGAGTAAAGATGGTCAGATACAAACTGTAACCATAGCCGAAAGCAAAATCAACGGCGATGAACTACTGGTCAGATTCGAGGGAATAGCCGATCGTAATGCAGCAGCATTACTACGAGGTTACACCATAGAAATAGATCGTTCTTCATTTGCTGATACAGAAGACGATGAATATTACTGGGCCGATTTAGTAGGTTTAACCGTTTTTAATCGTGAACAGCTAAATCTGGGTACCATTAACTCCCTAATGGATACGGGCGCTCATGATGTATTGGTAGTAGATGGTGATTTTGGTCGCAAATTGATCCCTTTTGTCGCGCAATATATTGATGAGGTCAATATACCGCAGAAAAAAATTTGCGTTGATTGGGGTAGCGACTATTAATGCATATTCAGGCCATAACCTTGTTTCCAGAAATGTTTACCGCTCTAACAGGCAGTGGCATAACTGGAAGAGCATATAAACATGGTAAATGGCAGTTTACAGCCATTAATCCACGCCAGTATGCTGATAATCCCTTAGGCTATATTGACGATCGCCCATTTGGTGGTGGTCCCGGTATGATCATGATGGCACCACCATTACAGTCAGCCATCAATGCAGCCAAGGAAACTTGTCCACAAGGCAAGCTGATTTACATGAGCCCACAGGGTAAACCTCTTACTCATGCTCAGGTGGCAAATCTGGCTAACGAACCAGCACTGATTGTTTTATGTGGTCGTTACGAAGGTATTGATGAACGAATACTCTCTGGTAATAATATTACCGAAATCAGTATTGGTGATTTTGTAGTCTCCGGTGGCGAATTACCAGCCATGATGCTAATGGATGCCGTAATCCGCTTATTACCCGGTATACTCGGTGATGAACGCTCTGCTGTAGAAGATTCATTTGTAAATGGTTTACTTGATTGTCCACATTACACTCGTCCGGTAGAATTCGGTCAACAGACAGTTCCCGACGTATTACGCAGTGGCAATCATGCTTTAATCGCGCAATGGCGGTTAACCCAATCGCTTAAGCGTACATTAACACGTCGTCCAGACTTACTGGTCAATCGTGTCTTAACCCCACAGGAATCCAGTCTCTTGCAGAAAATCAAACAAGAGGAACGGGAAATCCCATCATAACAGGAAAAGTAAATGAACTTAATTCAACAATTAGAGCAAGAAGAAATTGCTCGTCTGAACAAAGAAATCCCGGCATTTGCGCCAGGTGATACCGTGGTTGTTTCTGTACGCGTTACTGAAGGTAGCCGTACACGTTTGCAAGCGTATGAAGGCGTAGTAATCGCCCGTCGCAACCGCGGTCTGAACAGCAACTTCATCGTTCGTAAAATTTCCAGCGGTGAAGGCGTAGAACGTACATTCCAATTGTATTCTCCAGCCGTTGAAAAAATCGAAGTTAAACGTCGTGGTGATGTACGTCGTGCTAAGCTGTACTACCTGCGTGGTCTGACTGGTAAAGCTGCTCGTATTCGCGAGAAACTGCCAGCTCGCAAAGCCTAAGCAGATTCTATTTAGTCGGTGTAATAAGACTGAAAAAGCCAAATCACACGATTTGGCTTTTTCGCTATTTTGTCACGATGCTTGTTCTTAATTTTTGATTATTTCAATCATATCAATCTGCCACAGAAAAAACCTCATCCAGCACAATATAAATTTCTTATACATTCATTAACTACAATACGATATTCCAAAACTGACTTTTATTTTTTTATATCCGCTCCATGAAGTACAAGATCAAATTTATAGAAAAATGGCCATTTATAAACCAGATTTGTTTTCAGTCCTAAAAAATCTATTCATAAAATATGAAGTTTCTCAGTCCATTAGAATAAAAAAAATACTAATTTATATAAAGTTCCTTGTAAGATCACTATATTATCAAACATTAAATCAGAATTATTTGTCATCCATTTATTACTAAAAATTCAATTAGCAAAATTTCCTTAGGAATTTTCAATATGTTAGTACAATTTTTACCCTCAAACTTATTGATTTAATCAATATTATTTACTAATTCGAATAATCTATTTATCACGCCAAAACCAAATACTGTAGCAATTCTTGACAATTAAACACCGAAAAATAATGAAAAATGTTAAACTAAACAAGTTTTTTCATTTCATCCTAATTTGCCTAATTTTTACTCGAAGGAAGCAACAATAATGAGTCAGTCTCTGAGTTATCGTGATGCCGGTGTAGATATTGATGCTGGTGATTCTCTGGTTGAAAAAATCAAACCATACGCCAAACGCACCATGCGCCCAGAAGTATTAGGAGATTTAGGCGGTTTCGGAGCACTGGTAGAAATTAGTCAGAAATATCGTCAGCCTGTATTAGTATCAGGTACCGACGGCGTTGGCACCAAACTGAAATTAGCATTTGACTGGAACAAGCACGACACCATTGGTATTGATCTGGTGGCAATGAGTGTCAATGATATTCTGGTTCAAGGTGCTGAACCATTATTTTTTCTGGATTATTTTGCTTGTGGTAAATTAGATGTAGAACGCGCTGCATCAGTTATCAAAGGCATTGCAGCAGGTTGTGAACAATCGGGTTGTGCCCTTATAGGAGGGGAAACCGCCGAGATGCCTGGCATGTATCCAGATGGTGAATATGATCTAGCAGGTTTTGCCGTAGGGGTGGTGGAGAAAGATCAGATTATCACTGGTCGCGATATAGTAGCTGGTGATGTTATTCTGGGACTGGCATCCAACGGCATTCACTCCAATGGCTATTCACTGGTTCGTAAAATCATTGATCACGCACAACCTAATCTGGATGCCGAATTAACACCTAGCCAGACATTGCGGGAAGCCATCCTCGCCCCTACTCGCTTGTATGTTAAACCAATCCTTGCTGCCTTAAAACAATTCACCATTAAAGGTATGGCTCATATTACCGGTGGTGGCATTACTGAAAATGTGCCCCGCATTCTACCTGATAATACTGTTGCCAACATCAACACCGATGCATGGTCACTGCCGAAACTTTTTCAATGGTTGCAGCAGGCCGGGCAAGTACAAATGCAGGAAATGTATCGAACCTTTAATTGTGGTATCGGCATGGTTATTATAGTAGACGCTAAAGAGGCCACAACAATCCAACAATTTTTACAACAACAAGGTGAAACAGTCTATCAGATTGGTACAGTCCAAGCACGTCAGGGTAATGAGCATCAGACCCGAATAAACTAAAATAAAATATTCCAGATAGTGAAAAGCTCAGAGTCACCTAAAAGGGTTCTGAGCTCTTTTATTTACCACCCTTTATTTCAATTATATAAATAATTCACACTACATTTAAACGAATATTATGTAAATATAATTTAATTAGATTTTCATTAGGATAAATCTACAACTGCAACCAATTTTCAGATTTAGAAAATAAAATTTTTTACTTATTTCAATTATATAGATACAACATGAATAAACAATTAGAAAAAAAAGTAAATTTTTAAGTTATATATTGAGACATCAGCCAGAAGCTATTGGAATCACTTTAGACTCTAACGGTTGGATTAATATTGATAACCTCATCTTACAAGCCAATCAATACAATGAATATCTAACTAGAGAGATAATTGAACAGGTCGTTAAATCAAGCGATAAAAAGCGTTTTACAATTTCTGATGATGGGTTAAAAATTCGTGCAGCACAAGGACATTCAACCAAACAAGTTGAAATCAATCATGCAGAACAAATTCCACCAGAATTTTTGTATCACGGAACGGCTACTCGATTTATCGATTCTATTAAAGAACAAGGATTAATTTCAGGTAACCGTCATTATGTTCATTTATCCGTTGATGAACAAACTGCCATATCAGTCGGTCAACGACATGGTAAACCTATTGTTATTAAAATAAAAGCTTTACTGATGTTTGAACAAGGCTTTAAATTTTATTTATCTGATAATGGGGTTTGGTTAACTAAACAAGTTCCATCTCAGTTTTTAATAATTAAATAACTTTATTCAGGTTCAGTTGTATCTGCTTTATATTGTGCTGACTCTTCTTTCGCTGATTCGAGCCATGCTGAAAAATTTTCTAAATAATATTGTTTACCCCTAACCGGATCTTCACCACTATAACTATAGCCATAATCATGAAAATAAACTTTTGGATCCCCACTTTTATCACTTTCATCAAAACAGGCCAGAACAACATATCCATCATTAAAAAAACCTGATTCATCACTAGCAATAGCAAAAGGTATTAAAGGTTGATCTCTATATTCAATGAGTAGTGCTCCATAATAACTTAAAGATTTTCCCATATCTTTGCATAAAAAATCCCATGGTTCTAAATCAATAATGTTATTAGATTTTACTGTGTCAATATAACTTTGAGGAAAAACAAAACCATCAGGAAGTATTGGGGTATTATATAAAAATATATTAGACATCATTTTTTACGTTGTATTTTTGGAGGTTTAGTTTCTTCAATCCATACCTGTTCGACCTGATCAGCAAGATTTTTCCAACATTCATCACTATAACCACCTAATGTACAATAATGTACCGAACTATTCGGTATCAAATAATAATAATCACCATTATTCTCGCATATTAGTAACCTATCACCCGGTAAACCTAGTTCTTTAGCGTCATTTAATACATTAGATAAATTATATGGAAAATTCTTTTGATATTGATAATAACTCTATTGTGCCATAATCAATATTATCTGCTTCTTTAAGAAATTTTCTAAATTCAGTTGAAAAATGGAAATTCATTTCCCTTTCATAATCATCAGCTAACTTATCATCAGGAAATGGGCTTTTAAAAACCTTTCTATTTGAGGATTTTTTTAGCTGATAAATAACTTCATCTAATTTACTATTAGTGACCCTAGTATTTAAAGTCTTTAGCTTTCCATCATTTAAAACACCATTTATTATGCTGATATCGTTATATCATAATAGAATTTAAAGTTAATTTTTTCTGCAGCATCTTCTATTTTCTTTTTTTTTCGGATGCCTTTCTTACATCATTCAGTTTTAATGACGGTACCAGTTTTTTCAATATACTGAAAGCTTCTACCCATTCTCTTATTTGAGTCGAACTGACCTGTGACAAATGTTTTCAGCTATAAATATAGCCCTATATTTAATCTTTAGATACCAAATCATAAAATTAAATATAGGGCTAATATGTTTAGACTATCGATACTTACATTATTAATTTTTTACCCTTTGTTTTAAACTCAGATCCCAATTTTTCCTGTTGCATTGCAGAGTAAGTTGCATAGGTAGGTGTTCCGCGTTTTTTCATACATAAAACAAACATAGGCTCATTAAAAACAGGTTTGTCATAACCTCTCATTTTAATTCGGTTTTTTGGCTTTGATGCTAAATCTATGCAATATGATTGATTTTGTTTCCTCAACTCCTTCATTTGTGGTGATTCGGCATTATAGTAATCACCTTCATCTTTTAAATATTTTTTTATTGCTTCTCTTTCTGCATATACACCATTGTACAGATCAGGTGCACTACAACCGCTCAAATATAAACCGATACCGACAACAATGAGGAAATGGATTTTAGTGATTCGGATCTGCATAATATTTCTTTCCTTCAAATTCAAAATAGCGTCTGCCATGGATTTCATGAATCGGTATCTGGGTAATTTTAATTACTTTTTTCGAATTCCGGTCAATTGTTGTCATATTTCCTTCACGATCAACCAGATTAAAATTTCCGTCTTTGCCAATTACAAATGCCCTAGGTAGTGACGGATTGATATATCGTCCATCTTGATTAAGCTTGGGTTTACCTACCGTCATTGCAACGATTGCAAACTCAGGATTTGGAATAGGCCTACCGGAATTTTTATCAATAGCAACATTGCCGGCTGAATCCAGCAAAGTTTCTTCAAGGTAATAAGCACCATTATAACTAATATATTTGTTGGATAGACTGCATCCGCTTAATAATATACCGACACTAATCAGAATCAGTAAACGAATAATTGCGACTTGGTTTTGCATATTTCTTTTCCTTTAAATGCAAAATGAATAATTTAAATCTGTTTATATCAGTATTTGTTTATCAAAAATTATTTTAGGTGTGGATACTGTTTTTCTTTAAATATATTAACATAAGAATTATGTTATTAAGAAATATATATAAAATAATGAAATAATTTACATAACTCTTTTACCTTTTGCTCTTCGCTCTTCATCACGTTTTTTTTCTGCATTCCCAGCCAGTCTCCATATGTTGGTGTCCCTCTATCGTGCATACAATTTTCATACATACCTTGATTCCATACTCCATTTGGATAGCCGGCTCTTGGAACCATGTTTTCCGGCTTATTTGCTAAATCTAAACAATATTTGTTATTTTGCTTTCTCAGCTCTTGCATTTCTGGCGATTCAGAATTGAAATATTTTTCT